>CANQNJ010000096.1 GCA_947625185.1 uncultured Clostridia bacterium | reverse complement strand
ATTGTACTACCGCTCACTATGTCAAATACGTTTGCGATAAGTGCCAAGTCATTCATGAGCAAATTCTTGCTCCCGCAGAAGGACATCAGATCGCATACGAACACAAAATTATATCCCTTTTCGAATGCGAACACCGCGAATACTGCACGAAGTGCGACTACGGCAAGGACTTTGAACCCTGCAAACCGGAAATAACCTACACGCAGGCAACTTGCACTGCGGATAGGAAAGTACATTACCTTTGTGCCGTGTGCCACTTGGGCCGCACGATATCGGAAGCCGGCACCGCGTTGGGACACGCTATGAGTCAGCCGGAATTCTGCGGCGACGCCGATCATCCGCGCCACAGAATATACTGCACGAGGGACGACTGCGACGAAGAGCAATTTTTCGATTGCACGCCCGGCACGACAACTACGCAACCCACTTGCGAAGCCGCAGGCAGCATAAAGACGTTTTGCACCGTATGCTTGGGCGCCATTTCCGAAGGGGAGATCCAATCCGTCGGACACAAATGGACGCCGTGGCAAATTACCGAAAGCGAACACTCCCGCCGTTGCACGGCATGCAGCACAACGGAAACTTACGCCCACGATTGGGAGGAAATATCCAAAACAGACGCCGATTGCGAACAGTTGGGCAGCCTCGTGCAAAAGTGCAGAGAGTGCCAAAAGCAACAAACGACCACTTGGGGCGAAATCAAAAAGCACCAATGGGTAGTGAAATCCAAGAACGCCACGCAGCACGTTGCGGAATGCACCGCCTGCCACAAGGAGGACATAGCCGATCACGATTGGTCGGATAGCAACATCTGCTCCGTTTGCGATGTGGACGGTCTGGAATATCGGATCGAGGGCGTACATTGTTACGTTATATCCGACAACAAGGTGCTTGGCGCAAAGAATATCGTCATCGCAAGGACTCACAAGATACTGCAAGAGGACGGCAGCTATGATAACACCGAATACGTCGTCAAGGAAATAAGCGACAATGCGTTTGCAAACAACAGGACTATACAGACGCTCACCTTCCCGTCGTCGGTGGAGCGCATAGGCAAAATGGCGTTTTACTACTGCACGGGCTTGCGCAACGTCACCGTGACGGGCGACGAGGATGCGCTTAAATCCATCGACGAATGGGCGTTTACGGGTTGCGGCGCATTGACGGATTTCCGACCGCCCAAGAGCCTCGTTTCCATTGGCGATTACGCGTTTTTGAACTGCACGACGCTGGCGGATATCGACGTGGGCGACAGTCTGGAAGTTATCGGCAAGAGCGCTTTCCTCAATACGGCGTTCGTCAGCAATCCCGAACATTGGACGGATGACGCGCTGTACATCGGCAAGTACCTCATCAAGGTACATCAAACCGAGCAGGCGGACGGCACCCTCTCCAACACGGAAGTGACGGTGCGCCCCGATACGGTTACAATCTCGGCAGAGGCATTCTCCACCTGTCCGAAACTTTCAAGGTTGATTTTGCCCGCTTCCATCAAAACGGTGGATACGGACGCATTCAAAAACTGCACGGAAATTACTTATGTGGAATTCCAAGGCGACTTTACAAGTTGGCTTAACATTCACTTCGCCAACGACTACGCGTCTCCCCTGCACAACGGTTCGCCCATATTCCATATCGATATGGCTCACGACGTGATAAATATCCCGGACGGCGTCACGCGCATACCTGCGGGAACGTTCCGCGGAACGTCCATTACCGAAGTTACCATTCCGCAAAGCGTGTTATACATCGGCGAAGAAGCCTTTGAGAATTGCGCCATGTTGGACAAGATAACCGTCAACAGCGACAAGATCGGTTTCATCGGCAAAGACGCCTTTACAGGCAGCAAGTTCTATCTTACGCAGGATAATTGGGACCAATACGGCGTACTGTATGTGGGTAAATATCTCGTGGATGCCAAAGAAACGCTCAGCGGCAGCTATACTGTTGCCGACGGTACGATAGGCATTGCCGACGCGGCTTTCAAGGGCTGTTCGCAACTCAACTCTCTGACGCTTAACAAGGAATTGCTGTTTGTTGGCAGCGGTGCGTTTGAAGGCTGCGACGGAATGCGTACCATTACCTTTACGGAAACGAGCTACTATTGGTTTATGAACGGAATTATCGGCCGCGCAGTAAAGGTATTTGATACCGATTGGAGTCATTACAAGATCTACTACGGTTCTTGGCGCAGATATGATCAAAAAGCATAGTCTCGCCTGACGTGAGATGAAATGTTCGGAGTCGGACGCGGTGTAAGCCGTTTTCGACATACAGTCGGACTTAATGTTGCCGCCCTGCCGCGAAGTCGCTCGTGCGGTCGCGCTCAAAAAGGACGTCGCTCGTATATCCCCTGCAAAATAATCTGCAACGAGCGCACATCGCTAAAAACTTCAAACCCCTCAGTCTCGTCCTCCCACGCCTTGGTCAGTACCGACCGCGTATGACGCGGTCGGTACCGCTGACAGGCGGGTCGTCCTCTCCCACACAATTTTCGCAAGCTCAAATC
>CANQNJ010000095.1 GCA_947625185.1 uncultured Clostridia bacterium | reverse complement strand
CTCCTTGTCTTACTGATTTTACTTTATTACATTTCCCGCCCAAACACCACAACATAAATCCCGAAAAGTGTCGGTTTCAGAAAAGTTTATAAAGAGTTTACCGGTTTTGTCATTCCGCAAATTTTTTGAGTTCGTCTATAATGGCGTCTGACAATTTTTCAACTTTTTGCTTTTCGCTCTCGCCGCAAAAAACGATGCTCGAAATGGTTGTTACCCCTTTGAAAGAGGAAATTGCAATTTGAAAATACGGAGCTTTCTGCACACCGCTGTAACCCACGGCGTTTACGACTTCCGCACCGTCGAAATAGAGCCGAGTTTCATCGAGTTTTCCCAAATTCGTGTAGTCCACGAAAGGCGAAGTGTTCAAGCCGCCGTAGGTTTTCAAAAACTTTTCAAGCGTTGACTTTTTGTACTTTTCGACGAGCAACATCGGTCCCGCAATGTCGTTTCCCGATTTCTTTTGTTCGTTCATCAGGCGGGAAGTTTCTTTCAAGCATTCCGCAAAACCCATTCCTTTTTTGATTTTGAGGTTGAGGTCGAGCGTCCCCGTTAAGTTTCCGACGCCCGTATTCCCTTCCGTATATTTTCTCAAATCGACATTGCAGGGGATATTGATTTTCTGCCGCCCGTAAAGATCGGAGATGGCGCGCGCAAAGGCTGTCATAAAAACGTCGTTTAACGTTGCGCCCTGCGCCTTTGCCTTTTTGTGTGTGCGTTCCATAATATCTTTATCGAGTTCGCGCTCGATAATATACTTCCGCTCGTTCCCCGCTTTTTCGTAAATAGGTTTGTTCTTATATTTCTTCAAGACGGACACAAGCATTTTCAGCATAGAGGGCTTTTTGACATTTACAAACAGCGCGGAAAAGTCCCTGTTCATAAGAAAGCCGCAGCCTTCTTTCCCGTTATAGAGATTGCAGAGGATATAGATAAGCTGTTTGAAACCGCTTCCGTCCGTTAAAAGATGGCTCGCCGTAATAAACAGCGCACTTCCGCAAAGGGTAAACTTTATCAACTGCTTGCCCGTGTCGAGCGACTCCGTAAGAAGTTTGTCTTTCTCCCCGGAATCGGAAACGGCAAGCAAAGTTTTTGCCGAAATATCGGTTTCATAAAAGGTATTGTCCTCGAAGCGGTAGGCGCATTTGAGAAGCGGGAAAACGGCAATAAGTTTGTCGATCGCAGTTGCAAGGCGCTCTCTGGAAAGAGGGCTTGAAAACTCTATTTTTTCATGGATAAACGGCTCGTGATACTTCGTATTGATATATTGCATCAAATCGAGCGGTTGCGCTTTGTAACTTTTCATAGTGACCTCCTATCTACACTTTAATTCTAAATGATTTTCACTCAAAACACCACAACATAAATCCCGATTTCTGTTGGTTTCTGAAAAAATTCCGCCGTCCATAGAACGGCGGATTGTAATGCGCTTTAATTTTTGCTTGCTATTTGTTTTACGACATGGCAAGGGTTTCCGACGGCGACGACGTTTGCGGGAATATCTTTCGTGACGACCGAACCTGCACCGATCACGGCGTTGTCGCCGATGGTCACGCCCGGCAGGACGGTCACGTTCGCGCCCAGCCAAACATTGTTTCCGATTTTGATGGGCTTGTCGTTGAATACGCCTTTCAGACGCTCGTCGGGGTCGATGGAATGGTTGGTGCAAATGAGCTTGCAACCGGGACCGATCAAGGCGCAATGCCCGATGTCGATGATATTCGTATCGAGGAAGGTGCAGTCGTAATTGATCATCGCCATTCCGTGAAAACGGATATTCTTGCCGAAACTGCAACGGAATCCGTCCTCGATAAAGACGTATTGGTTATATCCCGTCACAAGCTCTTTGATGATCTCCGTCCTCTTGGGGTCGGACGGTTTGAGAAAGTGAAGCTCGTGGAGCATATCCTTGACTTTGCTTTGAAAGAGGAATACTTCTTTGTCCCTGCGGTCGAACTGCTCGCCCGAAAGTGCTTTTTCAAGTTCGGTCATGGCGTTATTCCTCCACGATTTGGACGGCGTACTTTTCGTCCAAGCCCCGCTCCTTCAAAAAGGCGTTGAACTCGGCGGCAAGTTGTTCTGCGGAGTATTCGGCGGGTTTTGCGGTCGGGTTTACGCTGTGTGCGCGGATGCTTGCCTGCGTCTTTGCGTGAAGCTCGTCGAGCTTTCTTGCGGTGTCCGCATTGGCGTTTGCCGCGCCTTTCTTGATGTTCTCGATGACGAGGCGGCACTTCGCTTTGAAGCCTTTGGTGTGCAAAAATTCGCGGAACTCCTTGTTCTCTTCGGAATTTTTGACGGCTTCGATGTTCGCCTTATCCTGTTCTTTTTGGCGGCTGGCGTTTTCGCCCATTTGCTCGAACGCAACCTTGAATTTTGCGACGATCCCTTTGGTCTTACAAAATTCTTCGAATTGTTTTGCGATCTCCTCTTGACTGACCGCATAGCCTGCATTGTAGTTTTCCATTTTGCGTTTTCTCCTTATTTCTATAAATTTTGTGTTTTTCTCGGAATGTTTCAAAAGTATCTCAAATTGCTCCTCGTAAGTT
>CANQNJ010000094.1 GCA_947625185.1 uncultured Clostridia bacterium | reverse complement strand
TCTCCCGCCGATACGATGGATTTCTGCGCTTCGAGAGGACTTGCTCTCAAAACGGAACGCGGCAACAGAGTGTTTCCTGCGTCGGATAAATCAAGCGACGTTATCAAATTGTTTGCTCGCGAACTTGCAAAACTGAACGTAGATGTACGCCTGAACAGCCCGATTTCGACTATACAATGCGACAAAAGCGGTGTTTTATTGAGTACTATTTCTGACATAGTATCCTTTGATCGGGTCATAATCGCAACAGGCGGAGTAAGTTACAGCGCAACGGGCAGTACGGGAGACGGATTTGCCTTCGCAAGGGAATTGGGTCACAATGTGATACGGCCGCGCCCCGCATTATGCAGATTGCTTTGCCGCGGAACCGCATCGCTCGAAGGACTTTCGCTTAAAAACGTCCTTGTCTCCCTCGAATGCGACGGAAAACGTCTTGCCGAGGAGTTCGGAGAAATGGTGTTTACCGACGACGGAGTAGGCGGTCCTGCTGTTCTCACACTTTCCTCCAAGATAAACAAGTTATCGGTAAACAACGCTTATTTGACCGTAGATCTTAAACCCGCTTTGGATCGCGATAAGCTCGACGCCCGCATTTTGCGAGATTTTTCCGAAAGGTTGAACAAAAATTTCATCAATGCTTTGGATGGGCTGTTGCCGGAACGTCTTATCAAAGCGGTGGCGTTGCAAAGCGGCATACCGTTCGACAAGAAGGTGAACGGAATAACCGCCGCCGAAAGACAGCGACTTGTCAACGCTCTCAAAGACTTGCGTTTTCAATATGTCGGATTGGACAGCGTCGAACACGGCATCGTAACCTGCGGCGGTGTGGACGTTTCGCAGGTAAACCCGTCCACAATGGAGAGTAAACTGTGCAAAAATGTGTTTTTTGCGGGAGAACTGTTGGATGTAGACGGGTTTACGGGCGGATTTAATATTCAGATCGCCCTTTCCACGGGATACGTTGCGGGGCAGAACGCAGCAAAAGAGGTATAAAATGGGAGTTGTCAGAGGCGCCGTATGCGCGGAGAATACGGCGGAAAGCATAAAAAAAAACGCAACCGAGCTTATCGGCGAAATATTTACGCGTAACAATATCGATCCGCGTTCGGGAAGGATCGAAGCTATCCTGTTCACTGCGACGGAAGATCTTACCGCCGCTTATCCCGCTACGGCGGTCCGCAAAGCGTATGGACTTTCCGACGTCGCATTTGTTTGCGCGCGCGAAATGAGCGTGGAACACAGTCTCGAACATTGTCTGCGGGCGGCGGTGTTCGTTCGCGATCTGGATCAGCGTATGTGCAAGCACTGCTATATCGGCAAAGCTGCCGTGCTGCGTCCCGATTTGTCATAGAGGAAGCGTATCGGTTGACCGAAAGTCCGATTTTTGCTAAACTAAGGCTGCCGTCACCGTAACGTGATATGAGCGGAGGTTTGATGAACAAATTCGTCATATTCTTATTAAAATTTGCCAGGACGGTCGGTCGCCCGTTTTTTCCCGTAAAGGTGTACGGCGACCGTAATATTGAGTCCAAGAAATGTCTTATCGTCGGCAATCATATATCCGGGTGGGATCCCGTTATGTACACAATGTGGATGAAGAACATTGCGCCCTTTGTGTACAAGGCGGAATTCGACAAAAGTCTCTTTCTTAAATGGGTGTTCGAAGGAATGGAATGTATCCCCGTTCATCGCGGCGAAGCGGATATCAACGCCTCGAAAAGCATATTGCGTTTGCTGAAAGAGGATAAGCCCGTGTGCCTCTTTCCGGAAGGAACTCGCAATCCCGACGTAGATTGCTTGCAGGAATTTCACACGGGAGCAGCGCTTTTTGCGATAAAAATGAAAGCGCCCGTAAGACCTTTCTATATTTGGGAAAAGACGAAGATATTCCGCAAAAATTACATTGCCGTCGGAGAAGAGTTTACTCTGGAAGAATATTACGACAAGCCTTTGGACAAAAAAAATCTGGAAGAGGCAACGGAGATAATCCGGAGCAAGGTGGACGGTCTGCGCGTCAAACTCAACGAAAAGTTGCAAGCGCGCGGAATCAAACGCCGTCCGCGCACCAAAAAGGAGTCGGAGCGGCTCAGAGCATATAATGAAAGCAAACGGCTATCCGACGCCGCGCAGCAGTCATCGGAGCAGTCGGAAAAGGAGAAAACGAATTGAATATCCTTATTCCCAAGGAGATCGGCTTTTGCAACGGAGTCTCGTCGGCTATTAAAAAGGCAATGTCCGTCGGCGAAGCGTATTGTCTGGGGCAGCTCGTGCACAACTCGACCGTCACGGACAAACTTGCGCAGCAGGGGCTGACGACTGTCGGCGACATAAGCGAAGTCCCCGACGGAGCCACGCTCGTCATCCGCGCCCACGGCGCCCCGAAGTCCGTATACGATGAGGCGGAATTGCGAAATATAAAAATAATAGACGCCACCTGTCCGAGCGTCAGAGCCATACAGCAAAAAGCAAAAAAATATCACGACGAAGGGTATCTTATAGTTCTTGTCGGCGACGCGGCTCATCCCGAAATAAAGGGTATCAACGGATGGTGCGACAACTCCGCGATCATATTCGA
>CANQNJ010000093.1 GCA_947625185.1 uncultured Clostridia bacterium | reverse complement strand
CCAAGCACTATAAACAGCACTATATCGGTAACAGGGAGTTCGTTCAGCGCCAATAAACCGAGCATATTTTCCTCCAAAAAAAACTTGTAATTTCAACAAATCGGCAAAAGGGCGTAAGTGTCCCAATATATTTGCCCGCTTACAATTATACCATTTTGAAATAGGCAAGTCAATACCCAATTTGTGTATTTTTTCTGCCGAAACGTACATTCCGCTCTGCGGCGAGGTCGTCTCGTCGAAAATCCCGTCTTGCCGCGCACCGCTCTTCCCGCGGGAAGGTTGCGCGCAAAATAAAAACAAGCACCCCCAAAAAGATGCTTGTTTGATATCACGAAAAAACCGTACGAAAAACAGCCGCGTAATACGCGCACAACGCCATAATTGACGTCTGCATTGCGCATTGACAATGAAATTGGAGCTTAGTGATAACCAAAGACGTATTCTCCCAAATTGAAAGTCAGGTCGCGCTGTCGTACGCTTGACGATTATATCGTAATATATTCTGCGTTTTTTGTCAAACGATTGCGACATATTTCCGCAATTATTTTACTCGACGGTAACGGACTTGGCGAGATTGCGCGGTTTGTCCACGTCCCGCCCCAGACGTTTGGCTATGTAATATGCAAGCAGCTGCAAAGGCACCGCCGCCGCTATCCCGTACAGATAGGGATGCGTCTCGGGGATAGCGAGACGAACGGCGTTTTCAAACGTATACGGGGATACAGCTATCACCTTGGCGCCGCGCGTCGCTACCTCTGTGACAGAGGACGCCATTTTGTCGCGCAGTTCCCTGCTTGTGGCTATCGCCACGACCGCCACTGTGTTGTCTATAAGCGCAAGAGTACCGTGTTTAAGTTCCCCCGCGGGATACGCCTCGCTGTGGATATAGCTGATCTCTTTCAATTTGAGGCTGCCCTCGCAGGCGGTCGGATAATCCGCGGTGCGTCCGATATAGAATATCGCGGTTGAGTTTTTTAATTGCTCGGCAAGCTGCGCTATACCGTAACCGTCCTCCAATATCTTCTCCACCGCCCGCGGCAATTCCTCCAAGCCGCGGAGAACTTCGTCGTACGTCGCGTCGGACACCGTGCCGCGCATCCGTCCGAGATCGAGCAGCATCAACGTAAGCGTGACAAGCTGACAGTTGTACGCCTTGGTGCTTGCCACGGCATACTCCGCGCCCGCCCTTATGTTGAGAGTACGTTGACACGCAAACGTAAGGGAGGACGAATCGGTATTGGTGACTGCGTACGCAATTCCGCCCGACCGTCTGACGCGTTCGCAAGCTCGGACGGTATCGGCGGTCTCGCCGCTCTGACTGATAAATATTGCAAGCGTGTCGCCGTCCACGGTGTAATTGTCATAGATAAATTCGCTTGCGATCACGGGCAGAACGTCTATGTCCAACCACTGCCGCGCCACGGCGGCGGCTTCCAATCCGCTGTGATAAGCCGTGCCGCACCCGATTAGATACACGCGGCTGAGCCGTCGGGCGATATCCCGAGTCAGACCCAATCCGCCCGAAGAGAAATACCCCTGCTCGGCGAGGCGCAGCTTGGATGGGATCTCGGTGATTTCTTTAAGCATAAAGTCGCCGTCTACGCGTTCCGCCTCTTCCGCCTTGTCCGGGGCGAAAAACGCAACTTCGATGGGCGTCCCGTCCAATCGGAAAAACCTTGCGCCATTGTCGGAAAGTTCCACAACGGTATCGTCGGGCGTCACCGCCACGGAACTTGCCCAATGCGAAGCGCAGCGAATGTCGGAACAAAGATATGCGCCCTCTTCCGACATTCCTACGATAAGCGGACTTTTGTTCTTGATAGCGTACAGCACGCGATCGGAGACGGACACAATGGCTATGGCGAAAGAACCTCGAAGCTTCCTTGCCGTCGCCAATACCGCTTCAAGCGCGTTGCCGCGATATTCCTTTTCCAATAGATGGGCGACGATCTCGCTATCGGTATCCGAAGTGAACAGGGCGCCGTTCAGCTCGCGTCGAAGGTCGCGATAGTTCTCGATAATGCCGTTGTGCACTATCGCAAATCTGCCTTGCGGAGACAGAAAGGGATGCGCGTTTGCCGCGCATACTTCGCCGTGAGTCGCCCAACGGGTGTGACCTATGGCGATATCCGTTTCCGGGACGTCCCCGATAAACTTTTTCAGCGCGGCGATGCGTCCCGCAGTCTTGTAGACGTCTATGCGGTCCTTGCGCAACGCGGCGATACCTGCTGAATCGTATCCGCGATATTCGAGATACCCCAGCGCCCTCAGAGTATTGCCCACCGCGCCGTCGCCTATCATTCCGAAAATTCCACACATATATGTCTCCTTCGTTATACGACAATATATGTGCACAGCATAAAAAAAGTGACCGCAAAGGATCACTTTCGATATATTGTCAGCCGAGAGTTCAGCCCAATTGTATCCAATCGTAAGAGGAATAGTATTTCAAAAATTCATCCGGAAAAAAATCACGCGGACCGGTCAAAACTATTGTATACGTATGCGTATCGTCGGTTACCCGCCAGGTGCATGTGCTGTTGTTCTCCACCTCGAATATCACCGTAGTTACGCCGCTGCCCGCAAAAGCGTTGCGCCCCACAAATTTTACCGCGG
>CANQNJ010000092.1 GCA_947625185.1 uncultured Clostridia bacterium | reverse complement strand
CGAAACAGCCCCCGAAAGCGACGAATAAACGTCATTCACTGCACACGGCGCTCTTTTCGGCGAATATCCGTTGAAGAGCGCCTTTTGTTTATCGTCAAACGTTTGACACGGGCGCGGCAAAGTGATAATATACAGATAGTTCAATTTTGAACGATTTTGACCGAATAAGGAGAAATAATGCTCGAATTAAAACAGATAGTAAAAGATTATCCCGTGGCGAATACGGCGGTACACGCTTTGAAGGGCGTGGACCTTCGGTTTCGCAGCAACGAGTTCGTGTCCGTATTGGGACCGAGCGGTTGCGGCAAGACGACGCTGCTGAACATAATCGGCGGTCTGGATAAATATACCACGGGCGACCTTATCATCGACGGCGTCTCCACCAAGGATTTCAAGGACAGGGATTGGGATACCTATCGCAATCACTCGATAGGGTTTGTTTTTCAGACATACAATCTCATCCCGCACCAGTCGGTTTTGAAAAACGTCGAATTGGCGCTTACTCTTGCGGGTACGCCCAAGGCGGAGCGGAGATCACGCGCGGAAGAAGCGTTGAAGAAGGTAGGTCTCGGCGATCATATCAACAAGCGTCCCAATCAGCTGTCCGGCGGTCAGATGCAGCGCGTTGCCATTGCTCGCGCGTTGGTCAACGATCCCGACATAATTCTCGCGGACGAGCCGACGGGCGCTTTGGATACGGAAACGGGCATTCAGATAATGGAACTGCTCAAAGATATGTCTCGCGATCGTCTGATAATAATGGTCACGCACAATCCCGATCTTGCCGAGAGGTATTCGTCGCGTATTATACGCATACTCGACGGCGTTATAGTCGACGACAGCGATCCGCTGTCCGACGAGGATTACGCATACGAGAAATCTCTCGAACGGAGCGCCGCCGAGAGGGCAAGCGCCGAGGACGTGCCGACCGCGGAACAAAGCGTTTCCGCAAGCAAAAAGCACACACGGGGTAGGAAAAAACGCTCTTCTATGTCCTTTTGGACGGCGTTCAGGCTGTCTCTCAACAATTTGTTTACCAAGAAGGGCAGGACGGTGCTTACATCCTTTGCGGGCAGCATAGGCATTATCGGCATTGCATTGATATTGTCGGTTTCGCAGGGAATGACCAATTACATCGATATTATAGAGCAACAGACCCTGTCCAGCTATCCTCTTACTATCGAATCGACGGCTATGGATCTCGGCTCGTTGGTGAGTACGATGATGGATAACATAGACGAGCAGGAGGAGAAGGAACGTCAGGACAACACGGTATATAACAGTACTTTGATTTACGACGTTGCCAATATTATCAAGAGTTCTCAGGGTATTTCCAACGATCTCAAATCTTTTAAGGAATTTTTGGACAAAGAACTCGCCGATGAGAATAGCGCGTTGTACGATGCCGTTGCGGGAGTACAGTATCGTTATGACGTGAATATGCGCGTATTCTCCAAGACGGTCGACAACCGCATAGAAGAAGCCAGCGTGGCAAAGAAGATGAATGATATAGTCCCCAATCTTCTGGGGAGCAACATGCAATCGGCAATGGGCGGCTATATGCAGTCGATGATGAATTTTTCCATGAATATCTGGCAGGAAATGTTGCCCGGTTCCAACGGAAATCTCGTCAACAAATTATATGAGGATCAGTATAACATATCCGGCGAATGGCCCGAAAAATATAACGAGATAGTGCTTGTACTCAACAGAAATATGGAAATAAGCGATATGGCATTGGTCACGTTGGGCATTTTGGGAGACGACTATCTCGATCAATTGTATGACGACGTGGACGGCAATCAAAAGCAGCCCTCCGAGGTCAACTTGAAGAGTTGGAGCTTTAACGAACTGAAAGCAACGGATTGTCGCCTCATCCTCAACGGCAATTTGTACAAAGAGAGCAGCGTGGACGGCAATTGGTACGACATCACCGACGAAGATCACGCGGACGACATAGCTTTACAGGATCTGTATGACAATAACAGCATACCTCTCAGAGTGAGCGGAATAGTATGGCCCAAGGAGGGCGCAACCACGACGTTGCTGTCCGGTTCCATCGCCTATACATCGGCTCTTACCCGTTATATGATCGAGCAATCGGAAACCACACCCGCCGTAAAGGCGCAGAAGGAGAACAAGGAGGTGGATATCTTTACGGGCAAAGCATTTCCGAGAGGCAACAGCAGCAAGATGACTGTCGAAGAGAAAGCCGCTTCCTTCCGAGAATATTACGGTAATCTTTCCAATGAAAAAAAGAAATCCGCATATTGGAATATTGTAGCGCTGGATATGGTGGAGCCGCAGATACAGAACGCCAAGGATGCCGCCGTAGAACAGGGTATCACGTTTGCCGAATATGTCGCCGACAGCATGTCTCAGATGCAGCAAGATGTAGACAAAAGTGCGATTTTGGTATATTTGCAGAGTATGACGGACGAGCAAATATGCGGTGTGCTTCGTAGGCAATTGCTGAATATGATGAGCGGTTTTATCGCGACACAACGCACGCAGTTCGATCAGCAGCCCGAGGAATATCAGCAGGAAAGACTGAATAACGCGCTCAAAACCACCGATTCAAAAGGCAACATTGTGGACAAATCCGACGAGACGATCGCCGTATATTACGATAACGAGCAGTTCAGCTCCTCTACCTATGAAAATAATATGTCGCTGCTGTGCAATGTGGACCTCAACACGCCCATAGCGGTGGATATTTACGCAAGCAGCTTTGACGCAAAGGAAGTTATC
>CANQNJ010000091.1 GCA_947625185.1 uncultured Clostridia bacterium | reverse complement strand
TCTTCAAGGTTTATTCCCGCAAAATTGCCCTGAATGTATCTGACGGTTTTTATTATCTCTTCGGTATCCGTCGTATCCAGACATATCGGGACGGCGTTTACGTTGCCGTATGTTTTGAACAGGGCGCATTTGCCTTCCATCACGGGCATGCCCGCCAAGGCGCCGATATTGCCCAACCCCAGAATAGCCGTTCCGTCCGTGATAACCGCGACGGAGTTGTTTCTCCCCGTAAGTTCGTAACTGAGAGAAGGATCCTCCTTTATCGCCAGGCAGGCGTCGGCTACGCCGGGAGTATATGCCAGGGCAAGATCTTCTTCCGTCTCGACGGCGACCTTTACTTTTGTTTCGATCTTTCCGTTCCAAATAAAATGCTTTTGCAATGCAAGACTTTCTTTCATCGTGACCTTCTTGTTTTAACGTGCATATTTTGCCTTTTTTAATATTATCGTAACACGTTCCGAAGAAAAATCAAGAAAGAATTATTTGCCTTGCGAAAGTTTTTCTTACGCAGACAACAAAAAAACTCCGCGGCAACGCGCGGAGAGAAACATATTGACGGAATTATTTGTTTTTGAATTTATTTACTATATATTTACGCACGAAATTCGCCCCGTCGGAAAGAACTTGACGTCTGTTCCATATCACGCCTACGGGTAAACGCAACGGGGTGCTGAGCGGGATCCCCACGATGGACGAATCATATTTGGCAGCATCCCCGAACAGGAATGCGCCGCAATTGCCGTAGCCGAGCATAGTTATGATACTGCTCAATTGGCTGCTGTACATAACGACTTCAAACGGCACGCCCAACTCCACAAGTTTGCTTTGAACAAATTCGTTTTGATAGCTGTCTTTTTTGAGAAGGCAGAATTTCTGATTTGCCAACCCCTGAAAATCTATGAAACTTCTGTTTGCCAAGGGGTGATTTTTATGCACGAAATACTTCAATTCCGCGTCGAAAAGCTTTTGACTGTTGTATTTAGGCGATTTTTCCTCCAAAATACAAACGCCGAGTTCCACGGTGTTGTTTTCCACTTTTTTTCTTATTTCCAACGAACCCGCCTCGTCTATATTGAGCTGAAAATTGTTCTTTTCCTGCGAGAAGGCGTTGAGTATCCTGTATACATACAGATTGCCTATCATCGGCGCAACGCCGATATTGACTATCGTTTTGTCCTGAAACCGCGCATGCAATTCATTGGAAAGCGAATCGGCTTGTCTCAACAGCTCCTGCGCCTTCTCAAACAGCCATGCCCCGTTTTCGGTAAGTTCTATTTTGTTGTTGTAACGGTAAAACAGATTGCCGCCGAACTCCGTTTCCAATTCGTGTACGGCTTGCGCGACCGCAGGACGCGAAACATAAAGCTGCTCCGAGGCGATCGTAAAACTGCCCGTGTTGCATACCGCTACAAAATATCTCAGTTGATTGAGTTTCATTGTTTCTCCGTAAGCAAAATTTACGTTGTAAGTATATCATATCGCTTGCGCTTTTTCAATATCGTTGACCCAAAAATTTGCGCGCAAACGGAAAAAGCCGCAAATTGTATTTATTTCGGCGGAAAAGGGTGGTATAATGTAATTGTCAACGGAGGAGCATATGAATAAAAGAGAAGTATTGAAAGAACGAATGACCGCGCTCAAAAACGGCGCAACGGAAAAATACTCCAACAAACACTTCGTCGAGCAACGGCTTATGCCGGACAACACGGTAAGAATAGACGTGATGTTGCCGCCGGAAACGGAAATATTCGATCCATTGTCGCCCGTCGGTTACGGCAAGCTCAATCCCGAAATATACGCTTACATAGACGAGCAGGCGTACTTTATCCCCGCCGAATACGATATTACGGTACGCTTTGCGGGCAGAACGCTGTCCGCCGAAGAGCAACGGACCATCGACAGATCCGTCCACGAACACTACAACCTGCAAGTGTACGACAAGATAGACGATATTCGCCGCAACCGAATGTTGGGAATATTTCTGCTGATATTCGGCGCAATAGCGTTGGCTGCGTATTTCTTCCTCACACTGTACAGCAAGCAGGAAGTTTTTTTGGAGATAGTAAGCATAGTGGGCACGTTCTCCGTATGGGAGGCGGTGGATTGTTGGCTGATTCAGGGACACGAACGCAAGACGGAACTGAACAACGCCCTGCAAATGGCGCTTGTAAAAGTTATTTTCGACGACGACAAACCCGAGGATAAACCCGAAGAGAAATCCGACAGCCGACCCTAATGGCGCGGCATTTTGCAAAAGAACGCGGCAAAAGCGCATTTCCCATATGGATTAAAAAATTAAAATTTTACAGAGTTGCGCTTTCAAGCGACAAGTAAAAAACTCTCGGACGAATTGCCCGAGAGTTTTTACTCCCCATAAGGAAATGTACAAACCCAAATTGAAATTTATCGCTTTAATTGTCGCTATCGTTTTGCTTTTTTATATCTTGATTTTCGTCGTCATTGCTGTTATCTATCAGCTTTTTGTACTTGCGAGCTTTGATATAAGAAATTATCATAAGCGTAATAAGCACCAAGAAAACTGCAAGTATAATAAAAACAAATATTTTGCCGTAAAGATAAGGAGCCTTGACTTCAAAGTCGGTAAATTCACGCAAAATGGTCAGCAGAAACGTAATTATACCTAAAACCCCGGTTATAATTGCCGTAATTGTACAAACCTTAGCCCATTTCTTAAAGCCCTTAATCGTTTTGTTATAATCATTATTTCCCATTTTTATTTCTCTCGTTTGTAGAACTATTGTATCACGAATCTGAAAAAAAAGCAACTGAAAAACTTTACGGGTAGTCCACAGCTAATAACTCTACCATAGGTATAGCGCATTATACCTTGCAAGCAAGGTGTGCGCTTCTCGGTTAAGTCAAGGCGTTAAAAAGGCGTGACTTCACGCCACGCCTAATTCTCTTTGAGCGGCGGCTTACCTAAAATTCTCCATGGAAACTCCGGTAA
>CANQNJ010000090.1 GCA_947625185.1 uncultured Clostridia bacterium | reverse complement strand
AGTGACTGCGTTGTCGCCTACCGTCCAAACGTGTTCGTGCGCCGGCTCTTCCTCGCTGACGAATTTGTAGATCTTGATTGTGGCATAGCTTTGAGCTACTTTGTAGCAAGCAAATACCGGGTTAGGTGTACCGTCTTGATTAGTATTATAAGTAAAACTAAGCGTGTTACGCTCAGTATTACCATGAGCCACAATAGTTGCCGTATCGTCAGTACCAATTGTGATGGAGAATTTGTAGCTATCATTGCCAATACTCTTATTATTCGCAATATTGGTAGGCAGATCTGTTTTCAAATAATTTTTGCTACTAGTTGATGCCGAATACAAATAATGACCGCCGCCCGATTTCAGATTGTCATTACTGTCTGTGTAATTCAACAACTCAAATGTGTACAGTTCGCCCACTTTGTGTACGATGATGATTTGTACATTTTGCTTTAAGGTGACAGTACCGTCGGCATTGAGCGTTACTTCGACGCCAGGGCGGTTGTTGCTACCTTGTTTGTTGCCAAGAGCGTAATATGTTGTACCACTCTTAGGACTATACTCGCTGACAATCACTATCCTGTCACCGTCGTGGAGTTCGGTAACGTCGGTGACGAGCGTGCCCTTGCCATTGGCGGGGTCGGGAGACTCCGGCACGCTGCCCGTGTAAGTGACGTCAATGGTCGTATAGGCGGTGAGAGTCACCGTGTACAATCCGTCATCGTCGGGACTAATGGTCTCGCTGTTGGCTGTGACAGTCGCCGTCCAACCTGCATTGGCGCAGACGCGGAACTTGAATACGAAGCCATTGTTGTAGGATTCTTCGAGAGCAAGGTCGTAGCCGTTCTCGTCCGTCACTATGCCGTGCTCGCCATCATTGACAGTGAGGGTGACCTTCTGCGGCGCGGGTGTGTCACCGCCCGTGGACTTGTAGGTGACTACTATCTCAGTGTCCTTGTCGAGCGTTACGGTGTACAGTCCGTTATCGGGTTGTATTGCCGTGCCGTTGACGGTGACAGAGTCAACTTCCCAACCCTCTTGCGGTGTGATACGGAACTTGATAGTTGTATCCTTTGCGCGAGAACCGCTTTCGAGCGCGGTACCGCTGTCGTCCGCAATTGTGCCATTGCCGGTATCGTTGGTGACAGTGAGGGTGACATTCTGCGGCATGGGCGTGTCGCCCGTTCTGCTAATCAAAGCAGCATCCTTAAATTCCTTATCTTTACCTTGGTAATCGCAAAGCGTACCGCTGATGACAACAGTGTCTCCTACTGCAATACTCTTAATATCGGTCAAATTGCCGATCTTCAACATAAATATGTAGATACTTACACCTTGGACATCCATATCGAAGGAAACGCCGTTATTCTCAGTCCAATTGTATCTGATGTTGGTAACTTTACCCGTGAGTTGATATGTGCCGGGCATAGTCTCATCTTCGCCCAAGCTATTTAATTTGTCAACAATTTCCTGCGCGGTATAGGTCTTGCCGCAAGCACAAGCATTTAGTACGGGCGAACAAGGCTCCGTTACGGACTCTTGGCACTCCGAACATTGCTTGGTGTGCTGCCAATCGGAACCGGGGGTTTTATATACCCACTTGTGTATGTGGATTTCTCCGCTCGGTTTGTAGTAGAGCGTGACACTGCTTTGACCGGAAGTATAACAATTGAATAATTCACTACTACTATTGAATTTTAAATTATTACGTCTGGAAACTATGTCGGAAGTTTTGGGCTGAGCGACAATGGTCGCAACGCCGTCAGGGGCGATCGTGATTTTCCAGGAAGCGCCGTTTTCTTCTTTGCTTGTAACGGTTGTCAATTGATTTTTATCATCTTTCATACCTGAGGCACAGAGGTAAGCATTTCCGACCCTGAGCGCCCAAGTATCCGTGAGAGAACCCTTTTCCAACACAACGACCTGTACGATATCGCCGACCACGGTGATGACGTCGTCGTTTTTGGTAATGGTTATGCCTTTGAGATTTGTCTCATTCCCTTGACGGGGTTTCATTGCGAAGTCGTAATCGCTTGCCACAATGATGAATTGGAGACCTTCCTGCAATAAGTCTTGGGAGGTGAGCTTGACATAATCAACAGATTGCTGCGTGCCCTCGACAATGGTAACTTCAATCACCGTATCTTGGTAGACGTCTATCGTATATATGCCGTCAACGGGGTCGAAGGTCTTGCCGTTGACCTTGACGGACTCTACATAATAGCCGTCATCGGGGGTAATGGAGAATTGGACAGTCGTTCTGCCTACTACCGAATCAGGTAGGTCGTTGAATTTGCCGTTGGTGATGCCGCTGTCTATCGTAAGAGTGGGTAATGTATAAGCGGTGAGCGTACCGGCATTAAAACGATAGAGAGTGTTGTCGCGTTCCAATGTGCCGACAAGGGTCACTTGCGAACCGATTGCAATCTTGTCAACACCTTCGCCGACAATGTGATAACCACGAATACTGCGATTGCCCACTTGCATATCGAATATTGCGTTGGCGTTAGCATCTATTGACGTAACGGTACCGCTGAGCTTGTAGGTGCCGGGAAGTTCCGTTTTTTGTGCAAGCTCAAACAACGCCGTAAGAATCTCGTCGTCGGTATAGGTATAATCGCAGACCGTGCAATGGTTCTCCACTATGGTGCAGGACACAGGCTGCTTGTCGTCGCCGCACACAGAGCATTGCTCGTGATGTTGACCGAATGCGTCGCCTTCGTGCGTGATGACGTAATTGTGAGAGGTGACGGCAACGGTCTCTTGCTTGACATCGGTATAAGTTTTGCCGTCGGGACCTTGCGCTGTGGCGGTATAGGTATTGAGTCCCTCTACCGCGCAGGTGGGACGACGCGTCTCCTCCTTGGTAACTTCGGCGGCGACGGTCTGTTGCTCATTGCCTACCGTGCAGCGAAGCACTACGCTTGCAGAGGTATAACCATCCCAACGCCACTCCACGACGGTGTAGGTATGCTCGGTATGATTGTGATTGACGGAATGTTCCTTGGTGTACGTGTTGCCTTGGTAACGGGCAGTCGCCTTGTAGGCGGTATGATCCGGATCGTCGGAAGAGACCTCTACCTCGGCGTCAACGCTGACATGCGGCTGCGGACAACCGACGTTGGCGCATACGAAATTGAGCGTCGC
>CANQNJ010000089.1 GCA_947625185.1 uncultured Clostridia bacterium | reverse complement strand
TGTATATATGTCCGCATATGCAAATATAATGTATACAAGTCAAGGGCGTTCCGCAGTTGCGAAACGCCTTTGTAAATGATTTTAACAGCAGCCTAATCTTGCCGTGATATGTCTCCCACGCCGTTAAGTATAAGGCGCGGACGGTACGGAAACCGCTTGACGGACTCTCTCGTGGATACGCCGGAGAGTACCAATATGGGATCGAGACCGGACTCTATCGCCGCTATCATATCCGTATCCATACGGTCGCCTATCATCGCCACATCGGGAGAGTGAATGCCCTTGGCGTGGAAACGCTCCATTGCCGCGCGCATCATCAACGGATTGGGTTTGCCGACGAAGTACGCTTTCTTGCCCGTCGCATATTCAACGGGCGCGACCAACGCCTTGCAAGCGGGCACTTCGCCGTGTTCCGTCGGATTGGTAATATCCGAATTGGTCCCGATAAGCAACGCGCCTCTGTTGACAAGGGCGGTAGCCTTCTTGATACTTTCAAAATTGTAATTTTCCGTCTCGCCGATCACAACATAATCGGGGTCGACGTCGTTAAGCGTGATGCCGACTTCGTACAGCGCGTTGGTAAGCCCCGCGTCGCCTATGACATATGCCGTGCTGCCGCCCTGACTTTTGAGAAAGCTCGCAGTGGCAAGCGCCGACGTATAAAAGTTGTGTTCGGGCACTTCCAACCCCATCCGCGCAAGTTTCTGCTGCAATTCTTTGGGCGACTTCTGACTGTTGTTGGTGAGAAACAGAAAACGTTTATTCTCGGCATATAGCCAATTGACAAACTCCTTTACCCCGTCGAGCAATGTATTGCCATGGTATATAACGCCGTCCATATCGCATATAAAACCCAATTTGGAACGTAATTTATCCATATAAACTCCTTATCTACGATAATTGTACAATAAAATGAAGCATTTGTAAAGCGAGGATTTGTCTCAGACAAAAAAAAACGCCGCAGCACAACGCGCCACGGTTTTAACTTATCGTCGATTGCCGCGGGCATATCCGTCCGAACGCGATTTTTCTCCCTCGGCGCGTCGCTCACGACGGGCTTATCTGCGGCGCGCGACATAAATGCGTCCTCCGCAAACACCAACACTACGGAATATACCAAGCCGGGTCCCATATTGAAGAAATGGCAGTCGACCAGACTCGTCAACGTAAGCACGCACACCGCTGCCAAGGCAAATATCTTCTCGTGGGTGCGACGTGTAAGACACAACCTGATCGTCTGATATCTGTGAAAGGCATACATTATCAATGCAAATATACCGCCGCTTGCCAACAATTGCACTATCGTATTGTGATAGCGCGGAGGCAAAAAGGCGTCGTTGGGCAAGTTGCCCCAACGGAAATTACCGCAAGCATAAAAACCGTTGCCGAAGAAAATCGACTGCGCCGATTCGGCAAATTGACGTAAACCTTCCGAATATATCTCCCAACGTCCGCTGTCGTCCAATCCGACTTCGTTCATCGCGGCGAATATACAGGCGACTTTGTCGTGAAATATGCCGCATATGACGACGAACGCCACTATGAAGCCCAAACCCGCGCCCACCGTCGTCCAACGGTATTTACCCGTGAGTTTGCACGCCGTATATATAGCGCAAGCAAAGAATATCGCCGTACCGAAAAGTATCGAACCGCGGCTCTGCGTAAAGAGCAGCGCTATCTCAAATATGTCTGCGATGATCGCATAGATATAGCTATGGCGCAATCGCAGCGTCAGATTAAACGCGAAAGGAATGCAAAACGCCATCATAAAGCCCACGTTGTTGTATATTCCCCACCCCGTATACAGCATACCGCGTCCGAACGAAGCGTTCTCCGCCATGGACGCAAACGCGTTGACGTACATTCCCACTATCTCCGCGGTCACAGCAAAGCCAAGCGCCACAAATACCTGCGCGAGGTACAGACGGTTGACTTTGTGCCAATTTACCGTGTAGTGAAGATAAAAATACGGCAACGCCAGACAGGCGATCTGCACCAAGCCGAACAGCGCGCTTCTCCACTGCGGACCGTAATCCCGCGCGGGAGTCATACCCGCAAGCAAATACGCCAATCCGAGCAGCATAAATCCGACGCCGAGCTTGGGCGTACGGCGGGTGCGCTTGACGAGTTGCGGCTTGCATATATCGAATATCACGCGGGCAACAAGCGCCGCAACAAGCAACGTACCTATCACGGCAAGCTGTATAAGCGCGGACTTGTTTTGAAACAGGCTGTTGCCGTAGTTTCCCGCAGGATTGTTGGATGCGGAGACCGTGACGTAACCGCAGCATACAAGGGGCACGATAGGCAGCGCGTCCTCGGCAAAAAGCACCGTTGCAACAGCCATCGCCGCATACAAATACCACACAGGCAACTCCCAACCGAAAAGGTTTGCGCAAGCGGAAATTATCGCCACAAACGCAATGTAATATGGAGAATATAGAAATTTATTGACTATGTGTATGCAACGATTGTTGCCGAGCCTACGCAGTGTCGATAGCATAAGTATTCCGTATTTCTTTGGTATAATTAGTTTGCGCGAAAAACGTTCGAATTTGCACGTTCCGAACAAAAAAAATAGGACGTCGCAAGCGACGCCTCCCGCCCAAAACAATAGTAATTATACACTCGTTACCCCGCTTTGTAAAGCGTTTGGAAGCGTTTTACCCCTTGCGCCCGTTGCGATCAACCAAACAAAGGGCGGTAATGCTTGAATGATACACGCTATACCATACGGACGGCAAGTAAAAAGGAGCAAAAGAAAAAAGAGTTCACCTTGCGTGGACTCTTTTCTGTTGCGACCATTAAACGCAGCCGCCGAAACGGGGTCCCCGCGCGAATACTATTCGCACGGGGTGAGGAGCAACCGACTGTAAAAGCAAACCTGCCAAGTTTTCTTGACAGGTTGCTCAAAACGTCGCGTTGCGACGAGGAGATAAGGGGATTCGTCTCGGCGCAGCCGAGTGAGTGGAGCGAGCAAAGCGAGCGAAGCGCTACGGCGTCCCCGCTCTCCCTGACCAACACCAACCGTGAACGCACGGTCGGTTCCGTTGTCGGTCAGCGTCTCCTTTCCCGCAAAAGTTTCGCATACTCAACTTTTGCGGGTTCCCTTTTGATCCATTATCGAAACGTATACGGGCGGCAAGTAAAAAGGAGCAAAAGAAAAAGAGTTCACCTTGTGTGGACTCTTTTCTGCTGCGACCATTAAACGCAGCCGCCCTATGGTGGAGATAAGGGGATTCGTCTCGGCGCAGCCGAGTGAGTGGAGCGAGC
>CANQNJ010000088.1 GCA_947625185.1 uncultured Clostridia bacterium | reverse complement strand
CCTTTGGTTCCGTAGACCAACGCTCTATCCAATTGAGCTAATGGCGCATATACAAATTTTTACGGGGTTTGATTGCATAGACCAACGCTCTATCCAATTGAGCTAATACTCCGCTGCGCTCCGTGGCGTTCGCTCCACTGCGTTTCGCTCGGCTGAGGGCGCATGTTCAATTTGCTAACATATTATACAGCGCATAGAAGAAATTGTCAACGATTTTGCAAAACTATTCCGCATTCAAAAATCCGCTTCGCGACGCAATCGATCGAGAAATTGTTCCATAAACCGCGTGCGTTCATCCGCGATCCGCTTGGACAAAGGAAAATTCATCAGATCCCGCAGTTTCAACAATTTGTCGTAAAAGTGACTTACGGTATCGCCGCCGTCCGCGCCGTAAATGGGCATACCCTTGTCGCCCCCGTAAGAAAAAGCGCGCGCTATACCTATGGCGCCTATCGCGTCCAATCTGTCGGCGTCCTGAGCGATACGCCCCTCCGTCGTGACGGGCACAGTATGCTTGGAAAAGGATATCCTGTCAATCTCCTCCTCAACCTTGCGGCACACTGCCTCCGATACGCCGTTGCGAAGCATTACGTCCCGCGCGTTGTGAGTATTGCCGCCCGTAACTTTGCGATCGTCCACGTCGTGCAACAGGCAAATAAGCCGCAGAAAATCCTTGTCCGCAGCGATATCTTCCGCAAGCAGCTCCGCATTGCGCAGCACGCGTTCGATATGCGCGAAGTCGTGCGCCACGTCGGCGCTTGCGAGAAGCGCTTGCACCTCGCGACGGATACCGTCAAAATCTATCGATGACATAATGCACCTCCGTTACGCTTTACTTTGTAGTACAGACGGAATTAAGCAACTTTTTGCGAGACTTCCAATCGGGCAAAATCGACGTCAGGCAAGCACGGAATGCCCGCGAATGGTCCGGATGCAAAAAATGACAAAATTCGTGTACGACGACATACTCGATACACCGAAAAGGCGCGGCAACAAGCGCGTAATTGAATGTGACGATCTTGCGCGAGGGGTTGCAACTGCCCCATCGTGAACGCATATTGCGAAACTTTACTTGCGGAAAATCCACCCCATATTGCGAAAATACGGGATAAACCGCCTTGCAATACGCTGCCACCGTCTGCTCTAAGCGAAGGCGCAGCCACTTGGACAAGACGCGCTGTTTTCCGACAAGGTCCGTCGGATCCGCGACAGTCAGCACCACCGCGTCGTCCGTCTCCGTCACTCCGACCGGCTTTCCGCGCCTGAGTCTCAACGTAATATCCCTGCCGAACAGACGCATAGTGTCGCCGTCGTTCAATCGCTGCGCATACGCCGCACTGTCGGCAAGCCGTTGACAGCGATCCAAGGCTCGACAAACGAAGTCCGCCTTGGAAACGATAAAGCTCTCTATTTCGGCAACGGGTACGCGTGCGTTTGCCGAAACATACACACTGCCGTCCGACCGCACCCTGAGATTGATATTCTTAACCGACTTACGCTCCAACTCATAGGATACCACCCGCGAGCCGAGCCTGATACATCTTTGCATAGCGTCTCCGATGTCATTGTATCACAAAAGGCGTTTGCTTGCAAGCGTGACGCCGCGCCGCATTTGCCCAAGCGTCGAACCGATGCTTGCAAAATCCCTCTATGTAATGTATAATAACACAGTAACGGCCGATTGCCGATATCTGCATTTTTTACGCAAAACCGATATGAGAAAAGTTCTGAAACTACTCGCAAAAGAACTGCGATTTCTCAAAAAAACCGCCATACTCAGCGCGGTCATACTTACGATATTCTTATCGGCGGCATTGGGCATACTGTCCGTTTACGGGGACCTTATGTCCAATCTGTGCATGCACCTCGACGAGCGCGAGGAAAAATGCTTTGTCTCGGCGAAAAACGCAAGCTTGGCAATATTCGGCGAGGACGGTCTGACCTACGGCGCCAATCACTCAAACGACGAACTGAGCTTCAACGGCAATCGCTTCGACGGCAAAATCGAGGTGTCCGATATCGTGGACGGCGAACAGATAACGGTCGTACATATGTCTCAACCCATCGCGGTGACGCCCAACGAAACGTTTCGGCAACTGACGGTTGCGCCCATAGAAGGCAGATGGCTGCAAAACGAAGGGGAGATATGTCTGCTCGGATATGTCGCCGATATATTGCAATCGTCCGTCGGCGACAAGGTGACGCTCGGGCATATACAATTGACCGTCGTCGGCATATACGCGGGCGGCGCCGATCTTACGCCCTACATATACAGCGCTCCCGCGAACGTACAGCTCGATTGGGTGCGGCACTACGCCGCAAACAGCGCCGAAACGTTTCAATATTACCGTGCATTGACAAGGCGCGGATACGATATGGAAATACAGAACGACCGCGGGCTGTACGACGCGGTCAACACTATGCAAGCCACGTTTGCCGCAATAACGGCGGCGCTTGCGGCTGTAATACTCGGCATACTGTATTCGCTTACGTCGGTGACTTTCCGCCAGAGAAAAGAACACATATGCCGATTGGAGATGTTGGGCGCGACGCGCGGCGTGATAGCCGCAGTATATTGCGGAATAATATGGCTGCTGCTTGCAGCAGTAACTCTCTGTTCGGCAGGCTTGGGCTATGCGTTCGGGGCGTATTTTTCCGATCTTTGCAGCACGATATTCGGTTTCGCATTTACTTCGCGGTTCAGATTTATCTACCCCGTTATCGCGTTTGCGGTACTCGGGATAACAACCGCGGCGATCTGGTACATAACCAACGCAAGGACGCGCAGCGGCGAACTCGCCAAGGAGGTGCGCTGTGAATAACGGGATAATCGCGTGGATATCGTTCAAAAATCTCAACAGCCACCGATGGCTGTATGCCAGGACCGCGATAGCATATGCGCTGCTTATCTTTATCGTATGCCTGTTTTGCAGTTATTCGATAACTTTCTCCCAAGCAAGGCAGCGGGAACAAAACCTCAAAATTTCCTCCAACTATATAATTGCCGCCGAAGAAATTGAAGTCCCGCACGTAAGAGAGCATTATCGGGCAAAATATTACGATATGGTGCCGCAGGCAAAAGAGTTATTTGGCAGCGATAATATAAGCTATGTGGAAAGCGAACGTATGGCGGTGAAGATAGATAGCGATTGGTATCGCTTGACTATGCGTCTCGGCGACGTTGAGACAGAATACGCTTACCCGTGGCAATTGGATACTTGGAGTTTGGACAAACTGCTTACGGAAAACGACAAAAGAGCATTGAAAACGCACTTCGGAAGCAGCGACTTGCATATTGACGGGCGTCTGCCCGAAACCCCCGACGAAATTGCGCTGACGGAACGCACGTTGAAAGTCTTCGGCATAGACGGAAACGTCATCGGCAAAACCGTATCCCTTGCAATAATAAATTACAGTCAAAAGGACGGCGAATATCTCTATCCCGATCTGAATTTTATCCCCGGCAAACAACCGTCGGGCTTGATAGAATCTCTCGACGGCGTGACCGTGTGGACGGATCTGACCGTGTGCGGCGTAATAAGCGA
>CANQNJ010000087.1 GCA_947625185.1 uncultured Clostridia bacterium | reverse complement strand
AGTGCCCTCGTTGCAGATTATTTTGCACCGAATACCCTCGCTCCGCCGTCGCAGCTCGCCCTTGACATCACCGCTCGCGCAATCAGCGCGGGTGGTACCGCTGTCAGGCGGCTGCTCCTCTCCCCATCAAGTCTCCTTTGTCGACTTGACGGGGACCCCTTTTGCCATAAGGTCAAGGACATAATTGAAACTTCGGTTGACTGCGCAACCGACCCCCGACAGGGATGCAAGCGCCGTCCCGGTCGGCGCGAAACTAACTTTCGGCGGGCAGTTCCACGGTGTACAGCGGGCGATATGTTACTCCGCGCTCGGCAAATACGCTTTCAAACAGCGTCAGCTTATTCGCTGTGAAGGGCATATTGAATACTTGCACGCTTTTCGTCACTTCGCTGAACGGCAAAATGAAACTTTTTTTGCGTATGAGGGTGACGTGCGGTCGGTAGGCGCGATGTTCCGTCTCGAAGCCGTTTGCTTCCAATTTCTCGCCCAATGCGTCGTGTATGCCGTTCAACTCCGCGCTCTGACGTATCTTCGCCCACACTATATCGTTTGCGCGCTGCATTGCAAATTGAGTGACGCTCAACGTCGGCGCGGGCATATTGCGCACGCCGTCCATTGCGCTCTGGATATATATAAGGTCGTTGGGGTCCACGTTGCCGAGGAAGTGCAGCGTCAGGTGCATATTTTCCTTCGGCACGAAGTTGCCCCCGTCGGCGTACTCCGCAAATTGGCGCGACGAACGTTCGAGATTGTCCTTTACTTTCTGCGGCAGTTCCAAAGCAATAAACACTCGCATAATCCACCTCTCTCACAATATATTATAACACATCGACGGCTGTTTTGCAAGTTGCTTTCCGTACAAAACCCCTCTCCCTTATCGGCAGGGAGAGGGGCGCGTATTGCAATTTCGTCCGCAGGTGGTATCAATTTTTTATCGTTCCGATCACTTCTTTGCCCTCGATGAACCGCGTAAAGATGTTGCCCGCTTCCTCTCCGCAGGCTGTGGCAAAGCAACCGATCAGCTGACTTGACTTGGCAACGGTAAATTGCGCTTGGTCGAAGTAGTCTTTCAGCGACTTCCAGAATTTCGTCGCGCCCACCGTTTCGTATACGGTATTGAACATCAAGCTGCCCTTGACGTATGTAAATATTACATATTCGCTGTCGTTTTTGTAAGAGTCTATGCTGCGCATGCTTCGGTCTATATTCTCATAGTAGCGGCTCAATACGTCAACGTATCCCACATATGTCTGCGTGCAGCCCAATATATTGCGCGTCAACGGCGTCGCGCCCGTGCTGTCCATATACAGATAAGTGAGGTATTCGCTCAGACCTTCGTCCATCCAGGCGTCGGCTATCTGGTTGTTGCCTACAATCCCGTAGAACCATTGGTGCGCCGTTTCGTGCGCGATGGCTTCCTTGTAGCTGTTGCTGCCGCTTGTTATCATAACGAGGTTGGGATATTCCATCCCGCCGTAACAAAATTCCGTCTCCGCCACGTTGTATTGCGAGTAAGGATACGTTCCGACGTTTTTGTTGAGGTATTCCAACATACCGCACGCCGTGGCAAGGCTTGCCTCCGGCTCGGTATCCGCATAGTAATAGTAGTTGACCTGCGTGCCGCCCACCGTTTGAGACAGTTTGGTAAATTGCGACGACAGCACCGCGGCGAAGTCGCGTACGGCTTCCGCTTTGTAGTTGTATGTGACAAATCCGTCCGCTTTGGTCGCCTCGATCAGTTCTCCCGTAGAAGCGACGACGTAGTTGTCGGGCAATGTGAGGCTGACGTTGTAGTTTGCTACGTCGGTGACGAAGGGGTCCCCGATGTTGTAGTAGGGGCTGGCGGTGTAGTTGCCGTTGTCGATGTGGCACAGTACGGGGTACCAATTGCCGAGATTGACCGTATTGTCGTTGTAGCCGAGGCGGTGGCGGATATTGGCAAGCTGCACTTGGTAGGTCATCTCCACCGTGGCGGAACTGTCGGGAAACAGTCCTCCCTCTATTGGCACGGACAGAATGTCGCAATCGACGCCCTCCACGGTGTAGGGCACGGGCGAACCGTCTACTTTTACGCTGTCGAATGAGATATCGCCGTAGCTGTCGCCGTTGGGATACGCCTTGGCGCGATATACGTTGGGCACGACGGAATTTGCCTCTTGGCGGTATTGATTGGCGTATATGTGAAATTTAACCGAGTCGAAGCTGTTTTCGCTGCGGTTGGTGACGCGCACCGTCTGTACCGCCGACAGAATGTGCGCGGATTGGTCGTAACTTGCCACAATGGTGTATTGATCTCCGTTTTTTACGGCGGTTTTCATCTTGTCCGTTTTGCACGAGGCAAGCGTAATGCAGCACGCGGCAAGCAGACATAGGGCAATCAACGTTAATACGGTTTTTTTCATACATTCTCCCTCAACAATTATATTGGTTTTCAGATACATTGTATGAGTGCTGTCGGCGGATTATGTTGAACGGCGCGCAAACTATCGGAAAGGTGAAGTTTGCGACTACGCAGCAAGTTGCGGTGGAACATTGGTTAAAGCAGCTTGTTCCTTATCAATGCTTATTTCGAGATAGATATATATACCTATACAACCATCCGCCAACGGCGCCGATTGCGCTTGCGCTATTGGTGTTGGCTAAGACGTGTGACGACGAGGTGGAAGAGGGATAACGGGAGAAAGACTTGCTTCATATATCCCTCTATCGTCGCCCGATGGGCGCCACTTTCTCCGTAACGGCTTGCCCGTGACGGGGAAAGTCTTGTGCAGGGACAAAGTTTACAACAGCGACTCAAAGGCTCTCCTTGATGAGCAAGGAGAGCTGTCGAACGAAGTGAGACTGAAAGGTTTGACAGTCAAAACTCACTCTCAACTTCAACTTTGCGCCTCGCGCAAAACTTCACTGTGCGTAAGCACAACTTCACTCGCGCTCTGCGCGAACTTCACTTGCCACCTTGCGGCAAATTTCACTTTATATCGGCTCTCTATTGTCGTCCGTCAAATTTTATTTATCAAGGTTGAAGATATTTGCATATTATATATCTATAAACATTATTGCCGCTTGATCGTCGCCGACGAAACGACTCGGATATTTCCGCTGTCTGCGTATAAGTTTGTCGCATAGCAAAAATTGCATTATTTGTCAATACTTACGGCAATAAAAAAAACAAAAAAATTTTTTTCGCAGAAATTGCGTTTATTTGATTGACGAATGTTGCAACGCTGTGCTAAAATCTTAACATTATCAACTGAGAATAGTTATCTCGCCTTAGAATCAAGTTCAATGGCTCCGAAGGTTCTCCCTTGTTGTTTGTTTAGCTTGGAACTAAATAAGATTTGCTTTTACTCGGAACGTATAGGCGAGGATTATCTGTTTTTGTTGATAGATAGCGTTATGCCCTGCAATGATACGGTTCCGATTTTTTTATTCTTATCGGCTGTCGGCGGGCAACGCAGTGGCGAACCAAGGCGAGTTCGGGAATGAAGCTATGCACCTCTGCTCACCTTGCACCCACGAAAAAACGCAACGGTCGATATCGTTCGCGCCCGGAAGCAAGCAATGCAGCCGATAGGCGCGTCGTCGGCGACAACCTGCAAACGGAGCCGGTGAAATAAAGCTCGTTTGAAGGCTCGCCGCGCAAGACCCTTGCAACGCAAACGTCAATGTGGACAAGTCAA
>CANQNJ010000086.1 GCA_947625185.1 uncultured Clostridia bacterium | reverse complement strand
GCAAAATCGTTTTCCGCAAGCCCGATATTGAAAGACGTGTAATAGCTTGTCTGTCCCATACGGGTATGCGTGTTGTTGCACCAAAGGATCAGGTCGCGGATCGCCGCACGGAAGACTTCCTCGTTCCCATGATAATCAACGCCGAGTTTTGTAAAAATCGTTGCGAAATCATTATCGAAATTGGCAAGAGCCATTCCGCCGCTCTGCTCGTTTCCTACGCGCTCAAAGAGTTCTTTCAAAAAATCAAATACGCCGAGGATAATTTTTATATCGGATAGTCCTGTAAAATCGGAATAGGGAAAAGCTTTCAAAATGTCAAAAGTCAAACAATTATAAGTTAAACCATAGGCATCGAGATCGTGTATATGGATATATCCGTCCCGATGTAAAGCAGCCCATTCCTCGGGAATAGAGTCGAGAACAGTATTTTTGACATCTCTTTCGCCGACATTGTATATGCTGCCGACATAGCTCTTTCTGTTCGCCGCGTTGTCATTTTTATTTTGAAGTCTCATGATCAACCTCCTCATAGACTTGATTGGAAGAACCGACGAATGGCATCGTCATCGTTTTTAGGTTTTCAATGAAGGGACCGTATTTCAAATACCGAATTTTATCGAGTATTTTTTGAGGCACTTCGCTTTTATCGTGTCCCGTGTAAAGGCAAATGTCGAAATCATTCAGTAGCGTAATAAGGGAATAAATTGCGTCCGCTTGCATCAAAGGCTCACCGCCTGAAATGGTAAGTTCTTTGTTCGGGCAGCGCGACCTAATCTCTTCCGCAAGCTCCGACACCTCCCGCTTTACGCCTTTTGTAATATCCCATGCGCTTTGATTCTGACAGCCTTTACATTGCAGATCACACCCCTGCACGAATAACACCGTTCGATATCCCGTGCCGTCGCACAGCGACGGATTTTTCAATATGGAATTGATGTATATGTCCATAATAGCTCCTAAATACAATATTAAATAATTTTTACGGGATCATCGCTCTCGTCAAGCTTTTGAAGTTGCTCATAAAATTCAATCACTTTATGAGGGAACGCCACATTGAGCAGGGTGATCGGCTTTTCACGCCCGTCAAGCACGATAACAAGATCTCCATGCTGTTTCGTAGCATTTTCGCCGAGTCGAATATCCTTTATTTTCTCTAATGGGATACAGATAACGTTGCTCGCCGTTTGATACGTATGAATGATCAAATGCGTATTGTTGATTTCTCCAAAAGCCGCACCTTGCGGGTTTTTATAATTTCTGACAAATGATGTAATGCCTATGATCGACACCGGGGTCAAAACAAGTGATATGCCGCCGAGGATCATGCCGACAAGAGACATGGGGACAACCGACAACAGAAGCCCCGCAGAAAACAAAATCAAAGAAATTACAAAAGCAGCAAGAATGGTGATGTAAATCGCAAGTTTGACATAATCTTTTTTCCCGAGCTTATATTGACAGATATCATAACGTATCTTTGTGTTAATGCTCTTTTTTGTGTCCAAAGAGACATGATGCAGAACGCTTTTCAGTGTTTCGGCGTCATTTAGGTCTATGGTTTCGTCCAAAAGTACGTCGAAAGATACGCTCAACACCCGTGCGATATCGCGGATGTTGTCGAGCTTCGGCTCAAACTTCCCATTTTCCCAATCGGATACCGTCTGCCGCGTCACGCCCTCGGTGGCTTCCGAGAGGGAGTAACCGAATTCCTCCTGCGACATCCCTCTCGCCTTTCTCAAGATTCTGATTTTCTCGGATAGTTTCATCTGCAACTCCCCTAATTGTGCTTGATCGTACTATATATCTCGTTGAAAGTTTCTTCATCCTCAGCTTCGGCGAGTTTATCGATTACCTCAAACAATTCGCAAAGCCGAAGGTCTGCCCGATATGGCTCTTTTACGATCCCGCGAAAAAGCCGAATTTTGCGGTTGAACCGCTTGATTGCTTCATATTGCAGTTTCGGGCTTTGTGCAAATTTTTTCTTTAACTCTGCATATTCTTTTAGCGATACGTCACGGCTCACACAATAGTCATGAAAGACGTTCTCGAAAAGAGCATCTCGTTCCTTTTGAAGCAGCTCTTCAATGTTGTCGTCGCCAAGTTCTGCAGTCCCAACGTTCTGTTTCTCGGTTACATTTTTCATAAAGTTACACCTCCCGAATTTCGGAGCCTATCTCGCTCCTGTCGCTATAACTTTACACTATTTTTGCAACAAAAGCCACCAATCGCGCCCTTGAATTTTGTCAGGCACAACCTTACATCGCTTGAAATATCGGCTTCTGCCTTTATTCCGCCTCTCTTGTGCGCCACAGGGCGGCGGGGTGGTGTGAGATGCGTTGGACAATATCCTTGTCGTCGAAAAGGAGTGAAGGTTCATAGATTTTCTCTTTCATTTTCTGCACAAATTCGGTTTCGCCCACCGTCAAGACAATCAGTTCTTTCAAGTAGTCGATTACGGTCGTCTTGGCTTTTTCGATATCGAAAGTGTCCGTCTTGGCGATCACGGGCTTCAACTGCGTCTTGAATTTGTAAAAATTCAGACTTTCGAGATTGGCATAGTTCAGCTCCGAAATCGAATAGTCGCCCGCGATGACGCTGTAAAAGATCAGACATTTTTTGAGTAACGTTTTGTCGCTCACAATGCCGCGCTCGATCATAGAATGGACGTCGTACAAGTCCCGCGGCGTCGCCCGCGATAAAAGCGCGTTGATCTTGCTGGCATATAGTTCGGTCGTATTCAGCGTGAGAACATCAAAGCCGCCGATAATTCCCTTCGTCAAAAGGCTCTTCTTCTCGAGGGGAAGGATATGACAACGGTCGAGATAATTGATCTCAACCTTGATGTTGTCCCGATTGCCCGCACAGTTGATATAGCCGAACACGAAGGACGTGAGCGCAAAATATTCCCGCGTGTCGATGAGCGAATACCCTTCCTGAAACATATAATCGGTGAGGCGCTTGCCGATCTTTTCCTTTACGGCAGAGAGTTCCTCGCGGGTGACGTTCTCCGCAAAATCAAGGTCGATGTCCACAGAGAGCCGCGGAAGTTCGACCGCCGTCAGATTGATTGCTGTGCCACCTTTCAGCGCGAGTTTTCCACCGATGACGGTGTCGGCGTTCAAAAAACGCAAGACCTCGACAAGCCGCAAAACCTTTTCGAGCGTTTCCTTGATGAAGCCCGTCTGCGCCGCCAATGAGTTAAGATATTGCTTTGAAAATTCCATTTAATAGCCTCCTCCGATCCGAGAAATGAGATTTTTCGGCGCCATCAGCCGCCACTCGGAATTGTATTCCACTTCGCCGTATTCATCTTTCAAGAAATATTTCACCTGCTTTGTCAAATGCCGCTTGCACTCGGTAAAAAAGGCGTCCGACAAGCTAAATTTTTCTTGATAATGTTGCAGGATATATCCCGCCTTTTGATATAGAAGCACGCAGTTATATGCATTGAGCGCTCCGAGCAGTTCTTTCTCGTCGAGAATGCGAATTTGCCCGAGCGCGCCGAGCAGTTCGTCGATCCCGCCGCAAGCATCGATGTCGTCGATACAGTCGATCACCGTGCGCTCGAGCGTGGTGACGCGCACCCCCGCCTGTTCAATATACGCGATACCGTAATCGTTCTTCGGCTGTTTGCGTATATAATCGACGTCGAGGAAGGTAAACGGATTAAAGCGCGACTTGCTCCCGACCGTCACTGTATGAAACACCTGATTCGCTGCGCCATAAAATTCCAATGCAGAATGATAACAGAGGAAAGC
>CANQNJ010000085.1 GCA_947625185.1 uncultured Clostridia bacterium | reverse complement strand
CGTTGCATTGGCATATTGCCGACGCGCAATGCTCTATCGTGGCGGAAAGCACCGTCGACGGATTGAAAATATACGACAATCCCGCGGGCGTAATGACCAACAGCCCCACGTTCGACTTTCATCTGCTCAACCTCACCCACTATATGGGCGTCACCCGAGAGATAGCGGACAACAGATTTGCTCCCGGGTTGCCCGTCAAGGCTTACAGCAGAGGGGCGGGCGGATTCGGATTGCCGGGAGATCTGAGTTCGGCAAGCCGTTTCGTGCGCGCGACGTTCGCCTTGAACAACTCCGTGTGCGATAGCGACGAAGAAAGCTCGGTGGGACATTTCTTCCGATTGCTCGGGTCGGTGGAACAACAAAAAGGTTGCTGCGCCGTGGAACACGGCTATGAGTACACCATTTACTCTTCTTGCTGCAATACGACGCGCGGCATATACTACTACACCACATACAACAACGGCTGCATAACCGCGGTGGATATGCACGGCGAGAACCTCGACGGAGACAAACTCGTAAGTTATCCGATGCGCACCTCGCAGGAAATACGTTGGGAAAACCGCAAAAATCAATAGGATGCCGACCCGTACGGGTCGGCATCCGTTATTTGCCATAGAGATTATATTTTTTGCGTCTATTCCGGACTTATCCGAAAAAACTGTTGGATTCGCCGTCCGACTCCGTCACGTCGATCTGCCATTCGACAGACAAGCTGAGCGGATTGATGTTTTCCTTGTAGTTCTGCAAGACTTCGCGCACATATTTGATACGCGCATTGGTATGCGTCATACACACATACCCCTCGCGCACGCGAATGCCTTTGTATATCTGCGGTTCCGACTCGAAATACTCGGGAAAACGTATCTCGATGTAACGAGAACCGCGAAAACCTTTCTGCACATACAATTGCGTGTTCTGACTGAGCAGATAGCGTCTGAGTTTCTTGGCAAAGCGCAGGATAATTACCTCCTCTTCTCGCACCACTATGACGTCGAACGCGCCCGTCGTATACCCGACGACAAACATAGACGCCGCCATACACGCCAAAAGCACCGAAACGAATACGGTAAATACCGCATCGTTGAGCGGTTGAAGCTGTGTATAAACGATAAAAACCACCAATCCCGCAATGCTCAGACAAATGATCGTCAGAAAAACGATCAACATAACGGGATAGGCAACAAATCTTTTTACTTTCATTCGTTCGTCCTCGGGTTCATCGGTGCAACAAAAGCAATTACAGTAGACACACTGATATTATAACAGTTGCGCCCGTCTCTGTCAACGCGTTACGGACAAATGCTTGCCGAGGAAATTTATATCCGACGAATTACTCGACGAAAAATCCCGATTTTACACGCAAACGCAGGCGCCGCGCAGGTCACCGCTTGCAACGGAATTTTCACTTTGTTCGCTGCTATGCGCGACACGCGCATCTCCGATAGTTGTACTCGGGCGCACATAAATCACAGCGCGCCCTCACGTGGTTGCTGCCGACACTGCACTGTGGTGTTTGTTTAACGCGCCGCGCGCGTCAATCCCACTTTAATTTGTAAGTCGACTTCTATATTTCATTTTTTCCGCACCCCAACATTTGACATAGCGCCACATTAGGCGTATGCTCAAACATAGAGCCAAAAAGAACCGACCTCGGATGCGAAGTCGGTTCTTTGTATGTACGGCGCATAGTGCCGTGTACTGCAATTACGAACGCAGCTGCAAGAGATGCGATTACAGAACTACGATAAGAGCCATCTCGGCGCCGTCGCCGCGACGGTTGTTCTCCTTGTAGATGGCGGTGTATCCGCCGCGTTGTCCCTTTTCTTCCGCCTGCTTGTCGAACTTGGGCGCATACTCGTTGAACATCTTCTCGATAAGAGGATGACGCACTGTCTTGGTGCGCACTCTGTACTCGGTAGCGCTCTCCTTGGGCAGACGAGGTTCCTGCAAGTCCGCGAGATTGGCGATGAGACGTCTGCGAGCCGCAAGCTTGGAGGGACCGTCGTTGAGAACCTTGACGGTCGTTTCCTTACCGTTGACGTTCTTGGTCTTGCTAACCTCGACCGTGTCCTTGTAGGTATTGACTGCGAGAGTAATATATTTTTCCGCAAGCTTCTGAACTTCCTTGGCGCGCGCCTCGGTCGTTTCCAGCTTGCCGTTCCAAAGCAGTTGAGAGACCTGGTTCTTCAAGAGAGCCAATCTCGAATCGGTTGCTTTACCTAATTTTCTTTGTGTTGCCATATTGTCTTTCTCCTATTCATCCTTATTCTTCAAAGACAGACCGTAGCTTTCCAACTTTGCGATAACTTCGTCCAGCGACTTTCTGCCGAGGTTGCGCACTTTGAGCATATCGTCCTCGGTACGACGGGTAAGATCCTCCACCGTCTGTATACCGGCACGCTTCAAGCAGTTGTAGGAACGGACGCTGAGATCCATATCGTCGATATTCATCTCCAACACTTTCTTGTGGTTGTCGCTTTCTCTCGGGATCAGAATGTCCTTGTTGAAGTTCTCGGACAGATCCACGAACATCTTGATGTGATCCTCGATGATACGCGCCGCGAGGGATACTATCTCTCTGCCGGAGAAAGCGCCGTTGGTCTCCACTTCGAGCGTGAGCTTGTCGCGCGTGATATCCTGACCGACGCGCGCGCTCTCAACTGTGTAGCTCGCCTTCTTGACGGGTCCGAAGATGGAGTCGATGGGTATGTATCCGATGGGATAGTTGAGTTTGAGTTCGCGGTTACGCTCCTTGTTCTTTTCGATGGAGGCATAACCCAATCCTCTTGCCACAAACAACTCGCAGTTGAGCGAACCGCCCTCTTCGATCGTGCAGATGTACAGATCGGGATTGAGAACTTCCACTTCGCTGTCGGTGATGATGTCGCCTGCGTGTACTTCGCAAGGACCGACTTTGTTGATAGTTATTGTTTTTCTGAAATCATTGTCGTCATTGTCCGATTTCAGCGCAAGGCGCTTGATGTTGAGGATAATGTCGGTTACGTCTTCTTTGACACCGTTGACGGTACTGAATTCGTGCTGAATGCCTTCTATTCTCAATCCTACGACCGCAACGCCGGGAAGCGCCGAGAGAAGCACTCTGCGGAGAGCATTTCCGAGGGTAATTCCATAGCCTCTTTCCAACGGTTCTGCCACGATCTTGATTATGCTGGCATTCTGTCCGCTTTCGTCTACTGTCATTAACGGTTTTTCTATTTCCATCATTGGACAACAATCTCCTTTATATTAAATTTTTTTCACGCCGCAAAGCGCGGCACGGCAATGAGACGTTTGCCTGACGTTGCAAATATTACTTGGAATACAACTCGACGATCATGTGCTCTTGGATGCTCATGTCGATATCTTCTCTTACGGGTTTGGCAAGTACCTTGCCTGTAAGTTCAGCGGGTTCGAAATCCAACCATTGCGGTATATTTGCGGGTTTCTTGGCGCCTTTGAGTTCCGCAAACAGCGGTTGCTCGCGCTTGTTTTCCTTGATGGAAATTACGTCGCCGACCTTGACTTGATAGCTGGGGATGGTGACGCGCTTGCCGTTGACGGTGATAAGCCCGTGATTGACAAACTGTCTCGCCTGAGAACGCGATACGCCAATACCGAGACGATACACTACGTTGTCCAATCTCTGTTCCAACAGGATAAGCATATTGGAACCCGTAACGCCCTTCATACGCTCGGCTTCTTCATAGTAGCTGTGAAATTGTTTCTCTTGAAGTCCGTAGATGCGCTTGGTCTTTTGCTTCTCGCGGAGCTGTTGTCCGTATTCGGTAACTTTCTTTCTGCTGTCGGCGTGTACGCCGGGGATCTTGCCGCGCTTGGTGACGGGGCATTTATCCGTATAGCATCTTTCGCCTTTTAAGAACAGCTTGCATTTTTCACGTCTGCACTGACGGCAATCTGCACTTGTATTTCTTGCCATGGTAATTCTCCTTTACTAAACTCTTCTACGCTTGGGCGGACGGCA
>CANQNJ010000084.1 GCA_947625185.1 uncultured Clostridia bacterium | reverse complement strand
ATAATGTTCTTGATCTTCTCGTGCCGCTGCACCTTCTCTACGTCGAAGCCCTCGTCTCCCGCGGAAAGATTCCACTGTCCGATGAAAGAGGCGGATTTTTGATTTTTGGCGTTGCGGGCGCGCAAAAGCAACCATATGATCACTCCCACCTCGGCGAGAACGACGATGATCATAAACGCAAGCAACCACTTTGCACCCTTGGAGCTAAGTAAAAGCAAATCAGTCATTTTTCCTACCTCCTTATCTGTAAGTCGTGTGCTTCTTGGTAATTTTGTTGTTGATCCAGGTGATCACCATGATGATCAGGAACAGCAAAATCGATCCCGCAAACGCATATCCGTATTGACCGTTGTCTACATATCTGTAAATATATCCGACAACCGTACCCATATCGTAGTTGGTACCCATCTGTTCGCCGAAAATACCTACTATTGCCGTGTACTGTTTCATACCGCCCATAATGCCGGTGACGAGCAGGTAGCTGATCTGCGGCATTATCATCGGGGCGGTAATGCGCCACAGCGTCGTCCAACGGCTTGCTCCGTCCACCTTGGCTGCGTCATAGTATTGCTTGTTGATGGATTGCAATGCCGAGAACAATATCAATATCTTGAAGGGCAGACCTGACCACACCTCGTAAACGATGACGACGATGTACTTCGCCCAGGGAATCTTGATAGAACCGAGAGTCCACACGGGAGAACTTGCCTTGATCCACTCTACGGGAGCCAAGCCGAACCAACCCAATACGTTGTTGACGAGTCCCACCGTCTCGATGTTCTTTTCCGTGCCGATTATCGTAAAGAATGTGGCGAACACGGCGCCCATTGCCAACGAGTTGGTAAGATAGGGCAGGAAAAGTATCGTCTGATACGCCTTTTGCACCGCTTTGATGCTGTTGAGCGCAACGCTTATCAATAGCGCCAAAAGCGTGGAAAGGGGTACGGAAATCAACGTGAACAGCAACGTATTGACCAGACATTGATTAAAGCTGGCGCCGCCTGTGCCCGTATCGCCCTTGATGACGCGGACGAAGTTCTCAAAGCCTATGCCCTGATAGGTGTCGGACAGGCTGTTGTAATTTTGCTTGAAGGCGTTGATGAAAGCCGCCAATATCGGCCAAAACGTGAACACCAACATCAATATCAACGCGGGCGCGACGAACAGCCAACCGCTTTGGGACTTCAATCCGCGGCGGAACTTCTCGCCCTTGGTGAGCTGCGGTCCGTCGTTGGTGACCAATTCCGCCTCCAACTTGCGCTGTTTGTATGTCTTGATGCCGACGAAAAAATCTTTGATCGCGGTCCACTTGTCTACGAACCAACCTCTTATGCGAGCGCCCAAGTTGATGAAATATTGAACAAACTTGTTGTGCTGCTTGGGAGGAGTGCCGGACGCTGAACCGACGTCTTTTTTGTTTTCTTTCATTATCTCAACCTCTCTTCTGTCTCTGCATTGAACAGGAATAGCTTGTAGGGTTTGATATTAAATTTAAGCTCGGCTGCATCCGGCGGCAGCACGACGTCGCTGTCTATTATGCAGCGCACGGTGGGCTTGGTGGAGGATTCGTGAGTGGCAACGACGGATTTATCGCGCCCCATTACCTCAATATGGTCTACTTTGAGCGTCAGAACTCCGTCGGGATCGTAGATGTATCCCTCGGGACGAATGCCGACATAGACTTCCTGATCTTCGTACTCCGTTGCGGATACAACTTCGCCGCCGACATAGACCTTGCCGCCCTCGATCTTGCCCTTGAATATATTTATCGGGGGCGTGCCGAGGAAGTTGGCTACGAACAGGTTGTTGGGATCGTCGTATATCTCCTGCGGCGCTCCTATCTGCTGCACTACGCCCAACTTCATCACGACCATAATGTCGCAGATGGACATTGCCTCTTCCTGGTCGTGGGTGACGAATACCGTGGTGATACCCGTCTCGCGCTGAATACGCTTGATCTCTTCGCGGGTCTGCAATCTCAGACGGGCGTCGAGGTTGGAGAGAGGTTCGTCAAGCAACAGAACGTTGGGCATCTTGACAAGGGCGCGCGCAATGGCGACGCGCTGCTGTTGCCCGCCGGACAACTCGCTGGGCTTGCGCGCCATAAGATCTTCGATCTGCACGAGTCGCGCCGCGTCGAGAGCCCTTGCATTGCCTTCTTCCTTCTTGATACGCATATTGTCAAGAGGGAAGCGGATATTCTCCTGCACGGTCATATGCGGATACAACGCGTAGTTTTGGAAAACCAAACCTATGCCGCGCTTCTCGGCGGCAAGCGTCGTGACGTCCTGATCGTCGAATATGATCTTGCCGGAAGTGGGACTCTCCAATCCGCTGAGCATAAACAGCGTCGTGGATTTTCCGCAACCGGAAGGTCCGAGCAATCCGACGAGCTTGCCGGAAGGAATCTCGATACACATATCCTCCACGGCGTGTACCGCCGCTCCGCCCTTGTTACGGCTGGGGAAAATCTTGGTCAGGTGTTGAATAGAAATTCTCATAAGCGTTACCTCTCGCTTTATTATTGTCGTTTTGTGATTTTTACCGTCTTTTCCATACGGTACCCTTCAACTTCGAGATTGTCGGGGAGATCTACGGGAGCGTAATTTCTGTCTATATCTATAAACGGATTGACGTACACACCCGCTTTGATACGCTGCGTCGCCTTGTAACCTTCGGATCTGAGCAACGTGAACTTCACTTCGGCGTCGCTGTTGGTATACTTGATCTCAACGCTTCCGTTGAAATCGGGCACATCCGTTACGTCCAAAGACAACGTTACCATACAATTGTAATCGTGTCCGAATACTTCGTCTTTTGCAGGGGCTTTCTTCTCCTTGTGCGGGATCTTGCACACTTTGAACAAAAACCACTTGAAAAATCTGACAATGTAGAAGTTGCCCAGAAGGAAATCCCCTATCACATAGATGGCTACGAAGTAGATCAATACCACGGGGACCGCACGCTTGTCCGCGATACGGCGGATCTCTTTCTGCACGGCGGCGTAATCGGAAGCCCCCGTACTGTTGAGATAGTAATCGGCATCGACCGAAGCATTTTGCTGAAATTCCTTGAATACCGCTTCCAACTGTCTCGAAAGGACGTCGGCGTCGGCGTTTTCGTCTTGGTACGCCGCTATGATTTTGTTGTACTCGGGGATCTTGTCGAAACAACCGAAATACGGACTTTCGAAGTTAAGCGACAGGGTCGGCGACGTCCAGAATATTTTGCCGTCCTTGTCGCGAACGGCGATTTGCCCGATAGAATCGACAAGCTGCTCGTTGATATCGAGGATAATAAATCCGTTTTGCGTGACGGTGGAAATGCCGTCGAGCGAACCGTTGCCGTCGGAGTCGTAATCCAACAAAGATATCTCTCTCACGGTGCCGTCCGTTTGGGTTATCACAAGCGCCGTTTGATTGTTCGTCGCGGAAAACGTGCCGAAATCGGGTGCAAATATAAATCCGACGTAACTTTTGTACAGCATCCGCTCCGCCAACGGACTTTCTTCGTCCTCTTTGACGGCGCCTTTTTCCAATACGCCTTCGTACAGCACCACCGCGCCGTCGGCGCCTTCGCTTTGCGCTACGGCACGTTTGTTGTAGCTGTTTGCCACTACGGTCATTGCATGTTCATATTCGCCGCTTTCCAACGATTGACGCACATATTCGCCCGGGACGTCGAATGCGGCATAATATGAAGGCAATCCGATCGCAAGTACTATTCCGAACAAAAAGGTAAACGCGTAATAAATTATTTTCGCAAATAATCTACCTCTTTTCATATACGACTATTTGCCTTGATCGTCCTTTGTCGGATCGGGTTCCGCCGCTGATGTTCCGTCCGTATTTTCGTCGGGTCCGACGGCACTTGCGGTGTCGCCTTCAACCGCCGTCTGCGTATTTGCGGATAAATCCGCACGATTGGAGTTGAAGTATATCTCTCTTTTTCTGAGATTATCGCGTTGCTCTTGATATTGTTTTTTATTGAATACCGGAATTAAGAAATAGATCGCAATAGCGACTATGATTATTACCCCAAGCACTATAAACAGCACTATATCGGTAACAGGGAGTTCGTTCAGCGCCAATAAACCGAGCATATTTTCCTCCAA
>CANQNJ010000083.1 GCA_947625185.1 uncultured Clostridia bacterium | reverse complement strand
GCCTTGAAGCCTTCGAGGTGAGAGCCGCCCTCTTCGGTATTGATATTGTTGGCATATGCGTGAACTATCTCGTTGTATCCGTCGTTGAATTGCAGCGCGATCTCTATCTCGCCCTCTTTGACGGACTTGTCGATGTACAGCGGATCGGCGAAAATGGTATTGCGCGAACGATTGTAGTTCTCCACGAACTCCGCCAGACCGCCCTCGTAACAGAAAGTTTCCGCGCGTTGGCGGCTGTCGCGATTGTCTTTGAGGCTGATATTTATGCCCTTGTTGAGATAGGCGACCTCGCGCAAGCGGTTTTTGAGACGTTCATACTCCCACTCGACGGTCTCGAACATCTCCGAATCCGGCATAAAGGTCACGATGGTCCCCGTGCTGTCCGCGTCGCCGATAACTTTGAGCCGGTCGTCGGGGATACCCCTGTGATACATCTGATAGTGAAGTTTGCCGTCTTGCTTGACCTCGACTTTGAGCCACTCGCTGAGAGCGTTGACCACAGACAAGCCCACGCCGTGCAGTCCGCCGCTTATCTTGTATCCGCCGCCGCCGAACTTGCCGCCCGCGTGCAGCTTGGTAAGACACAGTTCCACGGCGGATATGCCTTCCTTCTTGTGAATGCCGCAGGGGATACCGCGTCCGTCGTCCTCTACCGTAAGACTTCCGTCGGCATTTATCGTGACGTAAATGTTATTGCAGTAGCCGGCAAGCGCCTCGTCAATGGAGTTGTCCACTATCTCCACCGCCAGGTGGTGAAGCCCCTTGACGTCGGTGGAGCCGATGTACATTCCGGGACGTTTGCGTACCGGTTCCAATCCTTCGAGCACCTGAATTTGCTCTTCCGAATAGGTGTTTTTCGTAGCCATTGCACTCTCCTTGTTCTAAGTATTTTATTTTATAGATATTTTAACATAAATAATATGATTTGTACACAGTTTGCAAGCAAAAATACGAGATGTTTTTTCGCGATTTGCGTTTTGGCGCCCTGTATGCGCCCTATTTCGGCAAAAGCATACGCTGCCGTATGGTCAGTCTTGCCGAAATTTCGCCCGATACGGCCGATTTTCCAATATCGCGCAAGCTGTTGTAAAATGCCGCGAAATGTGCTAAAATATCGGATATGAAGGTAACGGAAATATCCGTAAGCAATTGGCGCAATCTCGAACGTCAGAAAGTGCCTCTCGGAGACAAACTTAATATCTTCTGCGGAGACAACGCTCAGGGCAAGACCAATCTGGTGGAGAGCGTTTATCTGTGCTGCATAGGAAAGAGTCCCCGAACCGACCGAGACAAAGAGCTTATTCGTTGGGGTAAGGAGCGCGCTTATGTGCGGGTGCGATATACCTGCCGTTTCGGAGAGGGCGAGATCGCCGTAACGCTCAATGCCGGCGCAAAGAAGCAGATATCCGTCAATTCCGTCGCGATATCGCGAATGGGCGAACTTATGGGGTATCTCAACTGCATATACTTCTCTCCCGAAGAGATACGCATCATAAGCGAATCGCCCGCCGAACGCAGACGATTTATGGACGTGGATCTGTGCCAGACCGACAAGAATTACTATTACAGCCTTTCGCGCTTCAACAAGGCGCTTGCACAGCGCAACAACGTTCTGAAACAGGCAAGGACCGTCGAGGAAGCGAAAGAAACGGTATTTGTATGGGATGAACAATTGGCGGAAGAGGGCGCGCGGATAATAATGAAAAGACGCAACTTCTGCGACAAATTGAAAAACTACGCCGCGGAAACTCACTCCGCGCTGACCGAGGGCAAGGAACGGCTGGAACTCGATTACGTCACACACATAAAGGGCGAAGGGTTCTCGGAGCTTGCGGGCAACTACAAAAACGCGTTGGAGACCAATCTCGACAAGGATTTCAATCTGCGCTACACCTCTGCGGGCTGTCAACGCGACGACGTGGCTCTCAAAATCTCCGGCATAGACATAAGGACGTTCGGAAGTCAGGGACAACTGCGCACCGCCGCGCTGTCTCTTAAACTTGCCGAATTGAAAATATTCAAAAATCTGATCGGAGAATATCCGATACTGATACTTGACGACGTGTTGTCGGAATTGGACGCCGAAAGGCAAAGACGGCTGCTCAACTTCGACGACGAATTGCAGATACTGCTCACCGCCGCCACCGACGTCCCGCAAGAACTTGCGGGAGACGATTGTAAGTACTTTACCATACGCAACGGCGTATGCACGCCGAGATAGTTTGCCCGCACCGACGAGGAAAATCGACGATATGAAACCTACCGCACAGATGGATAGCGCAAAACGTCTCAGGCAAACAAAAACACTCTTTTCGGAATTACTCTTTCACCCAAAGCCAAAGGCTCTCGTACAAATCCGTCCGAGAGCCTTTTTACGGACTCTATGTTTGTGCATGCGCCCATTGTTGCAAATGTCGATGTAAAGATAAATCATAAATAAAAATAAGCCTGTGTTCTACCAACAATTTGTCATTAAAAGGCTCCGTTTCCGGTGAGCCGCGCGCTCGCCCCGCCGCGCGGGGCGACTTGCGTATCAGAATCCGTTGATGGCGCCGAATACGCCGTTATTGGCGGTTGTGGTAGTAGTCGTTGTCGTCGTGGATCCGCCGCTGCAACAACGGTTACCGAAATAACAATTGAGAAGCAGTATCACAAAGGCTATAACAAGCCCCGTCGTAAGCGACAGCTTGCCGTCCTTATCCAAAACGGCATACAACAGCAACAGATAGAGTAAACTTGTCGTGATATTCATAAAAATCCCCTTTGATCAGTCAAACTTTGTTTTTTTACTACAATATGCTCCATTCTCCGCCAACGTGCATATAATACAATTTTTGCAACAAATGGGTACAAGCACCCCTCTGAAAACAAGGAGATAACGCTATGATACAAGCCACCGCAAAAGTGTTGGACGATATGGATTGCTATCTGCCCGACGACAACAGCGTCAGGCGCATTGCGCGCTTCTTCGCCACGCTGGCCGATCCGTCGCGCGTCAAACTGCTGTCGGCGCTGACAATATCGCCGCTGTGCGTGACGGATATCGCCGCGATACTGAATATGAACCAGACCACCGTGTCGCATCAACTGCGACTTCTGCGAGACCTCGATATGGTGACGTGCGAACGGCAGGGCAAGATACTCAAATACAAGATCGCCAATCCCAAAATAAACGAAATACTGCTTGTGGGAGTGGAATATCTCGGTTATTGATAATTTTTTTGACCCCATATACGCATTTTATCTCAAATATAACTTTCTTACGTTGACGGGCGGAGACTCTTTTGAAAATCTGTCCGCAAATGCTTGATTTTGCCTTAAAATAATATTACAATAAATTCATAGAAAAATTTGGAGTAATATATGTACAAGAATTTTATTTTCGACGTGTACGGTACTCTTGTAGACATCCATACCAACGAATACGAATACACCACTTGGGAAAAGCTGTGCGAGACGCTCGGTTTCTACGGCGTGGACTACACCGTAGAAGAGCTGCGCGAGGCGTACTTCGGCAGTTGCGAACTGCAAATAACGTTGGGACGCAAGCAATACGCACATCCCGAGGTGGACGTTGTGGAAGTATTCCGTCACATATTCGAGAACAAAAACAAAAAGGCGTCGCGATCCCTTGCGACTCATATCGCGCAACAGTTCAGAGCCTTCTCTACGGAATACGTCAAGGTGTTCGACGGCGTGACCGACACGCTGAAAGAACTGAAACGCGCCGGCAAGAAGCTGTATATTCTGTCCAACGCGCAATCCTGCTTCACCAAGCCGGAACTGAGCAGATTGGGGCTTATAAGATACTTCAACGGCATAATTTACTCGTCCGACGAGGGATGCGCCAAGCCGGACGCCGCGCTGTTCAACAGACTGATAAATAAATACAAACTTGTCAGAAAGGAATGCGTGTATATCGGCAATGATCCCGATACCGACGTAAACGGCGCGCGCAACGCCAAGATAGACTGTTTGTGGCTCAAAACAAGTCACACTCCCGAGAACGTTCAACCACGCTTCTCGCCGAAATACACCGTACCGAGCGGAGACATACGAGAAATATCAAAGCTATTGATAAAGAAATAACTCCTGCAAGTCGCTCGGGTATTCGGTGCAAAAAGGCTTCGCTTCGGGCACGATGTGCCCTCGTTGCAGATTATTTTGCACCGAATACCCTTCCTCGTGGT
>CANQNJ010000082.1 GCA_947625185.1 uncultured Clostridia bacterium | reverse complement strand
CAAAACCCTGCTGATTTGTAAAAACACTCAAAAAGAGGGGCTGCCGCAAGTGAATTTTGTCCACTTGCGACAGCCCCTTTTTGATATTATTTTATCTGTTTTGACGGGATCGATTTGCTCGTCGAATTTCGCTGTACAGCTTTTATAAGACAATCTGCAATCCCGACGGGTCTGCCGCAAAATTTAATTTCGGAAATTTTTACGACGCGCAAAAGCTTTTTCTGTTTATTCGAACAGCGGCAATAGTTCTGTCAGGCAGCTTACCTCGCAATCGGGGCGTTCGCGCTCGTTGTGTATCCTGTTCAGTCCGCCCAACCCCTGTTTGATCCGGATCGTTTTCATCCCGATTTGCTTTGCGGGGACAATATCGTTGTCTATCCGATCGCCTATCATTACCGATTCGGCGGCAGAGCAATTCGCTTTGCGCAGAGCGGCTTGAAATATTCGCAGATCCGGTTTGCTTACTCCGTACTCGGATGACACAATGTAATGGAAATAGCGTAAAATACCGAATTGCGACAGCCTGTGCGTGAGATCGGCAGATTGATTTGCTATCACTCCCAATTTATAGTTGCGTGACAGCGTTTCGAGAACCGCCTCGGCGTCGGGATAGAGTTTCTCGTATTCGCAACGATATGGAGCGATTTCTGCAAAGCCATATTTTTGCGCAAGGTAACGGAATTGAGGCAGATTGTCGCGGCAGATGTTCTGCAATTCGAGATAAAGAGCGTTTGCCGTTATCCCGGATATTGCGGCTTGTTCCGCACAGCGAGCCAACCAACACTCGGTTTCGTCCACAAGCGTAAAACCGACGTCAAAAAATATCACTTTGCAAGAATCGACGCAAAAATATTTTCGCTTGTCGTTATCCGTCATTTGATTTCTCCCGTTGAAATATTTTGTATTATATTGTGGCATATGATTTTTGTCAAGCCTCGACGGCGAAATATCTATATCCGCGGTAAAATCCCCGATGAGAACATCATCGGAGTATTACGTATCACATCGCAAGTAATTGCATTATATTCGATTATATTTGTCTAAAACATTTGACTTGTGACTACAATAGTAGTACACTAATCATAGTAAATTAGTAGGAATTGAAAATGAAAATGTCATCCAAGGCAAGGTACGGTTTGTATGCCGCCGTTGTGCTTGCCAAAAATTACGTCAAGGACGAATATCTGAACGTCATTACGTTATCGCAAGCGACGGGCGTATCGGAAAAGTATCTCGAACAGATCATCGCTTTGATGAAGAAAGCCAATATCGTTTCCGCAATTCGGGGCGCGACAGGCGGGTACAAACTTGCGGACAGCCCCGACAATATTACGGTCGGACAGGTTTTGAGAGCGGTGGAGGACAATCTTGAAATAGTGGATTGCTTACATTCCGGATGCTCCCGAAAGGGAGAATGCGTTACGCGCAATCTGTGGGGAAAACTGTACGACAATATCAATTCCTACCTCGATACAATAACATTGACACAACTTGCGGAGGATAAATTATGAAAGTTTATGCGGATTGTGCCGCAACGACCCCTTGCGACAAAAAGGTGGTGGAAGCTATGTCGCCGTATTTTACGGAGCAATTCGGCAATGCGGACAGTCAACACTATTACGGCAGAGAAACGGCAAAAGCGGTCGCAGATGCACGCGAAGCCGTCGCCGATATCATAGGCTGCAAACCCAACGAACTGTATTTTACGGGCAGCGGAACGGAGTCGGACAATTGGGCTTTGAAGGGAGCGGCTCTTCATCGCAGAGACAAGGGCAATCACGTCATAATTTCCTCGATAGAACATCACGCTGTTCTTGTCGCCGCCGAGTGGTTGGAAAATAACGGCTTTGAAGTAACGCGTTTGCCCGTAGACGGCACGGGACTTGTACATGCCGAAGATTTGGAAAAAGCTATCGACGACAGAACGACCATTGTATCGGTTATGTACGCAAATAACGAGGTCGGAACTATCCAACCCGTCAGGGAGCTTGCCGAGATCGCACACAGGCACGGCGCATTGTTCCATACCGACTGCGTTCAGGCGATACCGTATATGAATATCGATGTAAAAGATCTCGGTGCCGATCTGATAACTATATCCGGTCACAAGTTTTACGGTCCCAAGGGAGTCGGCGCTCTGTATATTCGCAACGGCGTAAAGATAGACAAGTTGGTTTGCGGCGGCGGACAGGAACGGGCACAGCGAGGCGGCACAACCAATACGCCGGCGGTTGTGGGTATGGCGCGCGCGTTGCAATTGTCTCGCGAGGACCTCGACAAAAACAACGCATACATTGCTTCATTGCGGGATCACTTTGAGCGGCGCGTAGAAGCGGAAATTCCGTATATACGTCAAAACGGCAACAAAAATCACCGTGTGCCGAGCATATCCAATTACAGCTTCGAATTTGTCGAGGGCGAAGGGATATTGATGCTATTGGACTTCAACGGTATCGCGGTGTCCAGCGGATCCGCGTGCAGCAGCGGCAGTCTGGATCCGTCGCACGTTTTGTTGGCGATGGGCGTACCCATAGAAGTGTCGCACGGCTCGATCAGATTCAGTTTCGGCAAACACAATACGATAGAAGAAGTAGATTATATAGTAGATAAATTGAAGGAAACGATTTCCAGACTGCGCGAAATGTCGCCGCTATTCGATTTGAAAAAGGGAGGAACTTACAATGTATAATCAAAAAGTTTTGGAAGCTTTTGCACATCCGCAAAACGTGGGAGAAATAGAAAATCCGGACGGAGAGGGCACTGTCGGCAACGCCACTTGCGGCGATATTATGCGTATTACTTTGCGGATAGAGAATGACGTGATCACGGACGCCAAATTTCAGACATTCGGATGCGCCGCCGCGATAGCCACAAGTTCGACCGCGACGCAGATGGTGATAGGAATGACGGTGGACGAGGCGCTTAAACTTACGAATGCGAGAGTCGTGGAGGAATTGGAAGGACTTCCCCCGCAAAAAATTCACTGCTCTGTCCTTGCCGAAGAAGCCATCAAAAAAGCGATAGAGGACTATCGCGCCAAGAAAGAAGGCAAAACAACGGATAAGACCAAAGTTGACTATGTGTGATCGCGCAGAGTAAACTGCATATTGTAGCAAACAAACGGATCGAATAGAATTCGGTTCGTTTTTTTTTATAAGTTTAATTGATTTGACGCGGAATTTTTTTTGGAATTATTAAATAATTCGTCGTGATTAAATTGTCGAAAGAGGTGTCATACCAACAGAAATCCGAATTTTAATTGATAAAATATTCCATTATATTTATGGTACCAAAACTTGGTCGTGCAATTATTTGTCTAAAAAGTCCATTTCGGAGCTAATTGCTGACTGCATTCCTCCTCCCATTTGCCTTACAGCGAGTGGATGTAAATAAGAGCAATGGTTAAGAATAAGAAAGTTGTAACGATCTTGTTTATTAAAAAAAAGTGCTAAACGCCCGTATTATCAATTATCTTTTAATAAATAATCGACCGTAACATCAAAATAATCGGCTATGGACAGCAAGTTATCCAAATCGGGCTCTCTTGCTCCGGTTTCCCAAAAACTTACTGTTTGATTGCAAACATGTAGGATGTCTCCGAGTTGTTTTTGAGACATACGATTTTCCAACCGAAGTTCTTTTAAATTTTTGCCGAAAACATTATCTTTCACAATTTAGTATTTTACAACAAAATGTAGGAAAACATTTGACTTCCTACGTTTTGTAGGATACAATATAACTTGTGATAAATTAAAAAAACAAGGAGAAAAAATATGTACTGTAAGAATTGTGGAAAAGAATTATCGGAAGAAGCCATCATGTGTCCCGATTGCGGAACTCCGACGGGGAATAAGTCCAATATGCGTAAATCAGCACAAGGGGGCACGCAAGTACCACTTAGCTTCATTGCACTCTTTCTTGGATGCTTTTCCTTTGTGACAGGCATTATATTCGGTGCATTTTTCTATGTCTATACTGCCGCCTCATTACTTTTTTATATCATAGGTGCAACTTCTATTCTGCCCGCTTTAACGACAATTTGCCTTGGAATTACAGCGCTTACACGCGAAACAGAGTCGCATAGTCGCATTTTGACGATTATAGCGATCGTACTTGCGGGAGTGACATTGTTCTTTCTGTTTCTGACCGTGTGTATCATTATAGGCGGCATAGGCTTTTAACCTATATCTGAACCTTGCGTCCGAGTACATTCGTACACGGGCGCATTTTTGTTTGCTGAAAACCCCACGATTGTCGTGGGTTCCGTGGAGGTTTACCGACGAACAAACATACACATGTATGTAAAGATACTATCGAAAATGTGTGTTTCGGGGT
>CANQNJ010000081.1 GCA_947625185.1 uncultured Clostridia bacterium | reverse complement strand
AAAATACGGCAGCCGTACAATTACGGCTGCTTTTTGTTGTTATTTGTGTCGATTTGTGCTACAATATAGACCAATAACGGCACAATAAGACGTTTTCGACGGTTTGCGACGTTGTCAAGCGCGTTTTGAGGATATATGTCGATATGTACGCATATCGTTCGTCCTCTGCGGCGGATATCGGCATTGCAACATAGCGTTTGTTCGCCGTTTTACGAAAGGAGTTGGATCGTGTACAAATTTTTCGCATATCTTAACAGAATGAAATATATCACCCGTTGGGGGCTTATGCACTCCAACATAACGGAAAACATTATGGAACACAGCCAACAAGTCGCCGTAGTGGCGCACGCGTTGGCTACCATATCCAATGTGTATTTCGGCGGACATCTCGATGCCGACAGAATCGCGGTCAAGGCGCTTTTTCACGAGACCAGCGAGGTACTCACGGGCGATCTGCCCACGCCTATCAAGTATTTCAACCCCGAGATACGCGACGCGTACAAGCGCTTGGAGCATTACAGCAACGAGCGTTTGCTCACCTATCTTCCGCCGGAGCTTGCCGACGAATACGGCAAGATAATCAACGACAACGACAGCGCGGAACACCGTTTCGTCAAGTATGCGGACAAGATATGCGCGTACATCAAGTGTATCGACGAGGTCAAGATGAGCAATTCCGAGTTTTCCAAGGCGGAGAAGACCATTCTTGAAGAGATCCGCGCCTACAACAGCCCCGAGGTAGATTACTTCGTGGACCATTTCATCGAGGCGTACAAGCTCACTTTGGATGAGTTGGAAGGATGATAGAGTTTCGCGACGTTCATCTCGGATATCCGTACGAACAATACCAATTGCTTAAAGGCGCGTCCTTTACGCTGACCGACGGGCTAAATACCGTAATTGCCGATTCTCAAAGCGGCAAAACATCCGTTTGTCGGCTCATTTTGAAGGATATTTTGCCAACTTCCGGCGATATTTTTGTGGACGGAAAGCGGCTGGACGGTATCACAAACGCCAACTTGGATATACTTTATTTGCCGAGTCATCCCGTTTTTTTCGAGAGACGCAGCATATTGTATAATGTGGAATACCCTCTTCGGTTGCGCAAATTTCCCAAAAACGTCCGCCGCGGCTTGGCGTCGGAACTTTGCGAACGTTTGGAAGTGGCGGATACCGACCGCACATTGCGCAAACTGCCCCTGTCCGAGCGTAAACGCGTTGCGTTGGCAAGGGGATTGACCGTTCCGCGTCGGGCGGCGATATGGGATGATTTTTTCGACGACGTTGACGATTTACGTCGCGCCGTTACGCTTTTCAAATGTGCAATGCACATATTTGTGACGAGTAACGCCGATCTTGCCGTTGGCAACACTGTTGTGTTGGATGGCGGCGTAACGGTGTATCAAGGCGATGCCGACGGCGCTCGACGTATTGTCGAAGAGTTGGATTGGCAAGGCGTAAGCCCAAGGAGTTAGCATATGGCAAAAGATTTTTTTGACGACGAGTACGACAAACAACAACAAAAGGAGCACGAGCAGCAACAGGCTCGTCAGCAGGCATACGACAATTGGTACGGTGCGCCCGCACCCCAGCCGAAGAAAAGCGCCAACAAGCCCCTGTACATCACGCTTATGTGCATTGCGCTCGTGGCGTGCATCGGATTGGGTTGGTTGCTCGGTTTTATATTCCGATCTGTCTCGCGCGATACCGTCGATGACGCGGGCGAGATCCTCGACGACGTCATCGCCTATCTGCGGGACAATTACTATCGGGATATTTCCGACGAAGAGTGGACTGCGGCGGTAGAGGCTTCCGGCACGGCGCTTATGCAGAGCGCGGGCGACAGATTTTGTCAGCTTATGTCACCGCAGACGTATTACGATTTTTGTTATCCTACGGGGACGTCCGGCGGCGCAAGCGAAATTTTCGGCATATCCTTTTTGGTGGAGGAGGACATAGGTCTGTATGTTTCTTCCGTCACGGCGGATTCGGCGGCATTCGGATACGTGCAGGAAGGGGATATTGTTCTTCGCCTTACCAATATGCGCACCAAGAGCGGTTCCGCGCCGGTAGTGGGCGGCGTAACTTTCAACGAGATCGTATTCGGCGACTACACAAGCAGCGCGATAACCCAAGTGATGGCGGAAACCTATTCGGCGAATTTTCACATTTTGCGCGCCGACGATTCGGAGCCTTCGGGATACAGTATCGTCTCCGTTGACAACCTCACCCGCGCGCCCCTTGCAAAATACGGCGGTGATTACGATTTTCAATTCATCGAGTTTTATTTCGACCGCGATCATACCAACGTGTCCACCTCCGTCAACAAGCCCTCTGGCGTCACAACGGAGTCCGTCCGTCATCTCGACGAACTTCCCGACCAAACAGGATACGTCCGCATAACGGAGTTTATGGATTACGCCGTCAACGAAAACGAGAGAGTCTCTGCTTACGACGAGTTTGTCCAAGTGATGACGTTGTTCAACCAACTCGGTCTCAAACATCTTGTATTGGATCTCAAAGGCAACCCCGGCGGCAATGTAGAGTATGTCACCAATATCGGCGCAATGCTTGTCACCGACGCGTTGCTCACCGACGCGCAGAAGTCTCAGGTGGTCAACGGCAACGGCGATTTGCTCATTTCCTATCTCGATATGCCCAAGCCCTCTCATCTGCGGCAAAATTACTATTTGCCAAGCAGTTATTCCGATTATTTCGACGCGCCCGACGGCAAATGCGACATAGTAGTGTGGACGGACGTCAACAGCGCCAGCGCAAGCGAGTTGCTTACGGGCTGTCTGCGAGATTACGGTACGGCGGTGCAGATGGGTACAACCACATACGGCAAGGGCATCGCGCAGACGTGGCAGGAGCTTCCTTTCACGGGCAAGGTCGTCGATATCCGCGGCAACACGACGGAGTACCCGTGGGCGGTTTATTACACCTGCGCAAGCTACTATTCACCTTTGGGGCACAACATTCACGGCGTTGGATACACCCCCGACAAGCCGTACGACGGATTGACCGATTATTCCGATCTTTGGCAAGCCGTCAACAATTATTGGCGTTAAGATTTGGCTCAATGACAAGCCGAAGTAAAAAATAAGTTTGTTTTAACATCACCGACCGCATTATATGCGGTCGGTGATGTTAAATGCAGTGAGAAAGAGGTGAAAAAGTGAAGTTTGCGACTACGTCGCAAGTGAAGTTGCTGCGCAGTGAAGTTTCGGCTAATGCCGAAGTGAAGTTTGCCGCTGTGCGGCAAGTTGCGGTGGGGCATTAGTTAAAACAACTTGTTTCTTAGCAACACTTATCTCGAAATAGTTATATATACCAATATACAACCGTCCCCGTCGGCAACAGCGCAGCGCGCCTACGGGGAAGGGGGACCGCGCTATGCGCGGTGGAAGAGGGATATAAGATGTAAACTCAATAAAAAGGCGCCCCGTCAGGGGTCGGTTGCGCAGTCAACCGTACAGACTTGCGTTTGGTCGGTAGCGGCAAACTTCACTTTATAACCCCACCTTTTTCTTCAATCCTTTTATTTATTGTACCAATTATCGTAGAACCAATACAATTTATGTTTGACCTCCGCGTCGGCGATGTTGTCTATCGGCTTAAAGAACTCTTGCGAGGCGGCTGACGGCGTTTGAAATCGGTATCCTTCGCTGTTGACGTCCGGGTCTTTATTTGTTTGTTGCGTTTGTTCGTTTGTGGTCCTTTCTGGTTGTTGCGTCGCGTCCGATGCGGCTTTTTCCGCCCCCATTCTGCCAAAAAGGCTGTTTGCGAGGCTTTGCATAGCGGGATTTGCCATTATTTCGAATATAGCGCCCGCCCTGTCCTGTTGCGAGCAATTTCCGTCGGATAGTTTTTGCGCGCTGTTTATTATTTGCTTTACGTCGTCGGACAGAATGTCCGTCAGATTCGTCTGCGGAGTCGGCTTTTGGGGTTGTCGACCGCTGTCGGAACTCAGCAACTGCCACGCCAACAATATCAACGCCACGGTTGACAAATTCATTCTGCCACGCTCCTTTTTTTTGGGTAATCATTACATTATATGCCGACATATAATTTATAGTAACCACCAAAAAATTTCCCAAGGAGTCACATCATCTATGTACAACGAAAACGATCCCCGCAATATTTTTGTAAACCAACGCAACGGATATAGCGACAAGTCCGACGATCGGCAATACGACGTTCGGCAACAGCCTCGGCAGGACGCACGACATACGGAGCAGAGCGACTATCAGAGCAAGGTGGACGAGATGAAGCGTCTTGCCGCCAAGTACGAGCGAGAGGGCGAGGGGCAGCTTGTCAAGGATATCGTCAACAACGTGATCGAGCAGAAAGCGCGCGGTCAGCTCAGCAACGATCAACTTATCGCCTTTGCCAA
>CANQNJ010000080.1 GCA_947625185.1 uncultured Clostridia bacterium | reverse complement strand
TACCTAATCTTTCGGACTGATAACGAAATCTGACAAAAAGTCTCGGACTGAAATGTCCGAGACTTTTTGGCTCTATGGCAAATGTTGGGGTAAAAGAAAATATAAAGAAAAACAAGCCTGTTTTACCCCAACATTATGCCATAAGAGCCACCGACCAAATGCACGTCTGTACGGTTGACTGCGCAACCGACCCCTGACGGGGCGCAAGCGCAGACGTGGTCGGACTACTAAGGAAGCCGAGGACACCTCGGCTTTCATTATTTGTACTTTCGGCGGGGAGCAGCCTACCCCGCCATCCCCCGCAAGGGCTGCAAGCGCCGCGCAGGTCGCCGCTTGCAACGGAATTTTCGCTATTCTCGCTACTATGCGCGACACGCGCATCTCCGCGCGCTCAAATTCCGCTTTTAATTTGTAAGTCGACTTCTGTATTTCATTTACTTATGTATCCCAAAATTTCTCACAGAACCGATTTTTGTCGTACATGGTAGATTTTGTTTTTTTGCATTGGATTTGTTTTGTTGCAGCGCGGCTTTTTAGTAGCGATAGTGGTTTATCAGAGTATTCAACAAAATGAACCTATCGCGCATCTCTATTGTTTGCAAACGCAGCAGTTGCGAAACATATTTTAATTGATCGAATTTGAATTTCAAATCGAGTTCTTCTATGGGCTTACGATGTTTGGGGTCTTTCAAAAATATTTCTTCCAACTCTTCCTCGTCATACGCTCTACCCAGCCAAAAAGTATCAGCTACGCGCTTGTATCGCGTGACGGTAGTGTCGTCCGTTTCAAAACCGTCCAACATATACGCGCCCATAAATTTACAACTTTTGTCGCCTGATTTTCCGTCGGGGCTAAGGCAAAATGCCAACCTGTATGGCAAAAAACTTTTCCTCATTTTTATTTGCCACAACTTCGGCACATATTCGCCGTCGGAAACGTATTTTTCGCGAATGTATCCGTTGGGTAAAATTTCGTTCTGCCACAGATATTCCTCTGTGGGCCCGTGCGTGTTGCCGTCCATATATACAAACCAAGCCAGCACGCTCGGGGTATCCGGCAAATCAAAACCGGACCTTTTTTTGACGTCGGCGTAGTGAGTATTCAATACATAATTTACCAACGCAGTCCTATCGTTGGGCAAAGCGGGTTGTACTATGGTAAATATCTGTCCTTGTTGTAATTTTTTCATAAATTATCCTCGTTTGAAAAAAAGTCGCTGTCAGTCGATATCCGTAAAAAATTCGTCGAAAGTTATATCGAAGTGACGTACGAGGGCGATAATATACCCTGCTTTCGGCTCGTTGACGCCGCGCTCCCAATAGTCTATCGCCTTTTGACTGACGCCTATGGCTTTGGATAGCTGCATTTGCGACATATTGCGCTCTATTCGGAGCTCTTTTATCTTTTCCCCGATAGTCATAGTAAAATTTTAGAAGAAATCTTCTGAAAAATCTTGACAAAGAAGAAAACTTCTTGTAATATTATATTGTGCGATGGCTCCGCGCGCACATTGGGAGTCATTGCGCGGGCGCTTTCTTCGGAAAGCGCTGTTTTTTTTATCGCTTTATTTTACCGCTTTATCGCAAGCTCGGCAATGCGGGCGGCATTTGCTCCATAACGTTGAACTCGGCAGAAAACTGCTCGACGGCAGTCCGCATCGAAAAATTCGCTCCAACGCAACGCCGTCGCGAAGTTTCTTTCGGTTCGACGTTTTTTTTGCGTTTTGTCGCGAGCGGCGAGGCGACGTTTTGGCGCGATTTATCCGAATGGGGGCTCGTTTGCTTGATAACTCGGCTGCTGTGCCTTCGAATATGCGCAAATAATGGTGACATAACGAATTATACGGGACGGCAGCGGATTTGTACATTCGATTTGCTCAAAATACCGCTCACAGGTTGCCAATTGAGTTTTTTTTTGATAAGATATATATATTATAACAGGAGACAATCTTTTGATAAGGATACTGTGGAGCAAAATCAAAGAAGCGCTTATTTCGGTACTGCCCGTCGTGGTAATAGTACTGATTTTATGCGCCACTCCGCTTGTCAGTCTCAGTACACAAGAGATAATTACCTTTGTCGTATCCGCGCTGTTGCTTATAGCGGGTATCGGATTGTTCAACGTCGGCGCAGACCTTGCAATGTCCCCTATGGGAGAGTACATCGGCAGCGGACTTACCAAGACCAAGAAGTTGTCCGTGCTGCTTATAGTAAGCTTCGTAATGGGATTGCTTATCACGGTGGCGGAACCCGACCTGTCGGTGCTTGCGTCGCAAATAGAGCAGAAGATCGATCCCGTCGTACTCATCGTATCGGTAGGCGTGGGCGTTGGAGTTTTTTTGCTGTTGGGCGTGCTTAAAATACTGTTCAAGAAGTCCGTTTCGTCGATGCTCATATTCTTCTATATGACGATGTTCGCCTTTGTGGCGTTGCTCGTCGAGAATGGCGGTTCGGATTTTCTCGCGCTGAGCTTCGACAGCGGCGGCGTTACCACGGGTCCCATTACGGCGCCGTTTATCATTGCGGTGGGCGTGGGCATTGCGGGTACCGTCGGCGGGCGCAACGCGGGAGAAAATTCCTTCGGTCTGCTTGCGCTGTGTTCGGTGGGACCAATCCTCACGGTAATGCTGTTGGGACTCGGCAGCAAGGGCAGCGTGGATTATACGCTCATCCCCGGCACGTACGAGATCGGCGACAACGTAGTCAAAAGCTTCTTTCTGGAAATGTGGGAAGTCGTCAAAGACGTCGGTCTGGCGCTGATACTTATCTGCGCGGCATTCACTGTGCTGCAATTGGTATATCTCAAATTGCCCGCGGCGCGTATCAAACGCATTGCGGCGGGTATCGCCTACACGTTTGCGGGATTGGTCGTATTTCTTACGGCGGTGTCGGTGGGATTTCTCCCAGTCGGCTTCAAATTGGGCAGTCAGATCGCCGAGATGCCGACGGTGCTGACGCTAATCGGCTTTGTGTTGGGTATGCTCGTCGTTCTCGCGGAACCCGCGGTACACGTATTGAACAAGCAAGTGGAAGAGGTTACAAACCGCGCCGTCACCAAGAGGTCTATGATGATCGCGCTGTCGATAGGCGTGGGCGTTTCCATAGGGTTGTCTATGTTGCGCATATGGTTGGATTTCTCCATACTGTATTACCTTATCCCCGGTTACATTATTTCTCTCGGATTGAGTTTCTTCGTTCCGCCGCTGTATACGGCGATAGCGTTTGACTCCGGCGGAGTGGCAAGCGGTCCGCTGACGTCTACATTTATATTGCCTTTTGCGATAGGCGCGTGTCTGACGTGTCAGGGAGAGGGCAAGATACTCGAAGACGCCTTCGGCATAGTGGCAATGGTGGCGATGACGCCGCTTATCACCATTCAATTGTTGGGATTTCGCGCGGTAGTGGCGCGCAACGTACGCAACAAGATCGCGCAACGCCGCATAATAGCTGCGGACGACGATCAGATCATAAATTTCAAGTAGGTAACAATGACAACGACCAAAAACAAAACTTCCAAGCGCGCGGAACAATCCGCAACCCCTGCGCCGAAAGCAAAAAAGCACATTTCGGGCAAGACTTCCGCGCCGAAAAAGAACCTCGCCCCGTACAAGCTTATGTTGCTTGTAACGGTCATTCCTCGCAGCAAGGCGGATTTCTATCTCGACTTGTTGCAAAGTTTCGAGGTCAACGTGCAGTTGGAGGTGTCGGCATACGGCACCGCAAGCAAGTCGCTCGGCTATCTGGACGCCGACAGGGAAAAACAGGCGCTTTTCTCCGTGATCCGCGAGGACAACGTCGAAAACGCGCTTGCCGCGTTGGATGAAAGGTTCGGCACGATACGCGGCGGCAAGGGCATAGCGTTCACCGTCCCGTTCAACAGTATGGTGGGAGTGGCGGCATATCAATTTTTGAGCAACAAGCAGTAGGTGTATTATGGCAAGTAAGTACGAAGTTGTGTTTTGTGTGGTAAACGGCGGCTTTTCCGAGGCGGTAATGGAGTCGGCTCGCGCGGCGGGCGCCAGGGGCGGAACGGTACTTTCGGCAAGAGGCACAGCCAATCCGCGTTCCGAGAAATTCTTCGGGATAACCATTCTCCCCAATAAGGAGATAGTGATGATTCTTGTGGACAGCGCCGTCAAGGAAGAAGTGCTGCACAATCTGTACAGGGACGTCGGTCTCAAAACCGCAGGACAGGGTATCGCTTTCACTCTGCCCGTAAACGACGTCGTCGGATTGACCCCCGTTGAGCGGCAGTCTGCCGAGGAAGAAGCGCAACAGCCTGCCGTCAGCGAACAAAAGGACGCGCACGGAGAGGATAGCTCCGCCGAACAGCCCGCAGGCGATCCCCAAGATAAATAGTTGCGTGCAAAATTGACGTCATAGTGCCAAATGCGCCCCTTGGGGTGCGTTTTTAGTAAAATCGCGCGGCAAGATAACGGAAGGTCATGTAAGTAATGTTGGGGTGCGGAAGTAAATAAAATACAGCAGTCAAC
>CANQNJ010000079.1 GCA_947625185.1 uncultured Clostridia bacterium | reverse complement strand
GGGGAAATAACGGTAGTTGACGGAAACGAAACCTATCCCGCGCGACGCCAATTCCTTGCCGATGGCGACATAACCCGCGTCCGTCTTGCTGCCGCCCGTCAATCCGCCGCCGTGAAACTCTATCACCACGTCTGCGTTTGCCGCGTCCTGCGGCGCGTAAATATCCAGCTTGCAGGTTTCGGAGGCGTTGCTGTACGCCACGTTGGATATCGTGCGGTAATCGTTGCGCTTTATCGCCGCGCTCGGGTCCGTCTTGTATGCGGAGGGCGTAACGGCGAAGGGCTTTTCCAACGCGTTGAGTACCGATTCGATCGCCATATCATAGTACGGCATTATCTGTTGCGGAAGCTTGTCCTTATTTATATCCTCGACGTTCCACCCCGTAAGCCTCAAAACATAGCACAAGCCCGCCATAAATTCGCCGAGTTCGTCCAAATGATAGCCGTCTATCGTCAACGTGTCGCCGATGTAGCTTGTGCGGGCATTCTGAATAGCCGTGCCGCTCGGTATTATGCAATCGAAGTCGCAGCTCGCGTCAATGTTGTTTTTTACGCAAGCGACAATGCTGTTGTACATTGTGGCTTGATCGTTATTGTAATTGACAAAAGCGCTGTGCGTGCTGTTTTGTTGATATGACCACGTCATATGCCACGCCGTCACGACGCTGTCGGGATGCGCGACCGCGTCCACCGCATAGGACAACAGAGCCTTTATCTTGCCGTCGTAGGTGCTTTCGACTCCGCTGTAATCGCTTGCCTGCTGCAACGTGATGTATTGCCAATCTTCATCCGCAAGCCCCGCCGCCATAGACACTCCGCTTGTATTTTGAAAAACGCCCGTTGTGTTTTTTCTGTATGTGTAGGCGTTGGCGTTGGAGGCGGCATTGTTGACGTGCGTCTCGATGCTGCATCCGCCGATATAAAGATTTGCCACCACTATCTCCTTGACGCCGAAAGCGTCGAGAATGGGGTACATAAATTTTTCGGCATTATCCGAAAAGCTGTTGCCTATTGCCAACAATCTGAAACTATCCTTGCTTGCCACTTTGTCCTCCTGATTGTCCGGGTCGGGCGAACTTTCGGCGTTTCGGGCTTGCACGCAACTACCGATAGCGCCGACAAAATCAATATCGTCGCCAATAACAATGCCGGAAACGATCTTTGTTATAGTGTTTTTCCTACGCGTAATTTGTTTTACAAGATCTTTCCGATATCGTTTTTTCAATCGCTTTTCTTCATTTTAACACGCCGATTTTGTTTGTCAACAGAAAATTAAAATCACTATGCAATAAACTTATATAGCAATTTTACAAAAAGCGCCGAAGACAATTAAGTCATCGACGCCTTTTACTATAATTCGTCGCTGTTTTCAATTAAATCCAAGGTTGGCAGAGGTTATTTGCAACCCACTTTCATCAAAATATTGATTGGCACAAATGACCATGGCTTGTGCCAGCGTACAAGCCAGGTGTGACAGCGCATCATTTTCACTATAACTGTTTGAATTTGGTGTATATGGCAAACTCGAAAGTTTGCTTAACGAAGACGCCTGTATCGTTCCATGAATAAATGTTACAATGCTCTTCATAGAAAAGGCGGTATAATCGTAATAGCCGTCGATTTTGCTAATTTTTATTATTAGTATAACATCGCCACTTTCTCCTTCTTTTTTCAAACTGATTTGCCATTTTATACCTTTTTCATCGGAAACCTCACCCGGATCATAGCAAATGTTTGGAGATATGCGATACCCATCTTCATACACATCATCAAGGTATATCCAATACATGCCTACGCCATATTGATCGTTTTGTATGCAACGTTCTTTTATCAATTCATAAAAATCTTCTCCACACGTTGTGCATTTTCCCACGCCAACATGGTTGCCGTAACTGCTTGTTTCATTATCACGGTAGCTGTTTGAGCATCTTGCACATTTGTGCAATGTGTATCCTTTACTTATGCATGTTGCGGAAACTTTCGTTTCGAAGTAGTTGTGTCCCAATGCGTCGATATAATCTTCTTTATACGAATCTCCGCAGGCGGCACAGACGTATTGTGTATAACCCGTTTCTGTACAAGTGGGTTGAACCACCGTTTTAGAATAATTGTGTTGGTGACAACCACTTAAAAACACACAGAAAATCAATGTCACCGTGATTGCCAATGTAATAAAAATTCGCGTCTTTTGTATCATAAAATTCTCCTTATTTTATTTTTCAATTATCTCGCTGTTCGCGGACTTGTTGTAAAGATTATTGTAATTTACAGGTTTTTGCGGTAAACATAGGGTTTGTACGCAGACTTAGCTTGCTGCCGCATGTTCTCTTATAGATAGTAATCCCTTACTGAATAACCATGTCAATTATTCTGCCATACCATAAAAAAATTGCTTCTATTTTGTATATCGAACCTCTAATCCGGAGTCCGGATGAAATCGCCAACTAACATTTACTCCACGTCCCGGTCCCGTGTAAGTTTGTCTGCCATCAATGGCGCGAGTACTGACCATTTCTTGATAAAGATACGACGGAAGTCCCAATTTTGAATTTATTTCTTTTATTGCGACAAGCGCTTCTTCTGCCCACAACATTGATAGAGATAAATCCGAAATGTCATAAGGATTGGTATCCACACTCAAATAATCTGCGCTAACCTCCGCCCAAATACTGCTACAACCACAGTCCTTGTAGATTGCGAAAAAATCTATAAATTGTTTTCCACAAATTTGACAAACACTATTTTTTATACTATGTTCACCAAGACCGCCTTCGGTTTTACCACATTTTTTACAAGTTGACGGCGTTGTGCATGTTGCTGTTTCCCATTCATGATCGCAGCCGCAGCCGCTTAAAAATAAACAACAAAGCAATATTGCTAAAATCGCCGTTGCAAAAACAACTTTTTTCTTTGGTTTCATAAAAATTCTCCTTGTATAATTATTTTCTGCCCTCCCAACCGCCGGCAAACATCTTGCCCCATTTCAGCGTATTGGCATTTTTCTATTAGGAATTTAAGGTTAAGACCGTTTGTCAAGATTTATTTAATTTATCTATTTTATCGTCGCGGTGTACGCTGCATGTGGTTAATTTATTGATAGCTGTATTTCAGTTTCGGTTTGATTGTCATCTCCAAAAACCGTGTCATTGTCGCAGGCTATCTTTTGTAAGTAATAAAACAGAAGTAACTGCCGAGCTGTAAACCAACGGGTTACAAAAAATGTTATTATGGCGATAACTGTGCCGATAGTAATCCATATGAACCAGCACAAAAATCCACTTGGTAGTGCCATTACTCCATAATCGGAATAATGTAGTCCTTCAAATGAAAATACGCAAGGATCGATTATTGCCCACACAAAGAAAAAGAAAAACATCACTCCCGCCAAAATCCAAGGAAGATAATGCAATACGTTAATATAACGTTTAGACTTTTGTTTACTAAGTTTGATAAAATTCTTTGTTTGTTCTTTCATAATACTCTCCTCGTTGCAAGTTTAGCAATTTTATTGCTACTGAGGCATATTATATAGAAATATTTTTGCCGTGTCAAGATATTTTAGCAATTTTTTGGGATAATTACATTAAAAGGAGGGGACCATAATGAAATTGTTGATAAAAGAATTTCGTGAAGAAATGCAATTCACTCAAAAGGATCTTGCTGAAAAAATGGGCAATGCACAACGCAATATCAGTAATTGGGAGAATGGCGCGAGCGAGCCGGATTGTAAAAGTATACTTATGTTGGCTGAGATTTTCGATGTGTCCATTGATGAGTTATTTGGACGTGTACCCTCATTGCCTATAAACAGTAAAATTTCTACCGTCGAAAAAGAAGTATTTAACATAATACACCTGCTGTCCGAATCGCAAAAATATGCCCTTTTACAATTTTTAAGAGAGATATCTTTGCGCGCATAAAATGATTTGCGGGCAGAATGGTTATTTGTTCGATTTGCAATATTTAATTGAAGTAGTAAACGTCAAAATAATGCGATTTTAAGCAAAACAAAATCTCAACCGAACCTACAAAAAGGACGGTTGAGATTTTTGTCGATTGTGTAACCGAAATACAATAAGCAATTTTGATGCGCCATAAGGAGCTCGCGGTGGCTATGCCACCAAGGGCGCGACGCGCTAAGCGAAAGCGCCGGCGGCACTTTCGTAGCCAAAGCGACACGCGATTTATAATCGCGGGCGGGGCGGGTTGACGGTTTTTCTTACTCCACTCCGCTACGGGCATAAAAATTTTTGGTTCCGTAGACCAACGCTCTATCCAATTGAGCTAATACTTGCCTTACGGCTCGTGACGTTCGCTCCACTGCGTTTCGCTCGGTTAAAGGCGCATTTGAAACATCGCGCTTGCGCGAAAAAGCGACTTGGAATTTATCCAAGTCGCCTTCGCTGGCGCGCCAAGAGATCGTTGACGCAAGCAAAGCGCGGCGTCACCAGGGATTGCTACGCATCGCGTCAATCCCGTCATATATTTCAGTCTCTCCTTATGGTGCGCTTTCGCGAAAAGCGACTTGGAATTTATCCAAGTCGCCTTCGCTGGCGCGCCATAAGGAGCTCGAATCCCTAACCTTTGGTTCCGTAGCCGTTAAATAGGGCTAATTTTTACTACTTTTTGCCGTTTGATAATGACGGCTGTTTATCATT
>CANQNJ010000078.1 GCA_947625185.1 uncultured Clostridia bacterium | reverse complement strand
TCGGTTCGACTAATCCGCGTCCTCTTCGGCGGGTTGTGCAGTCAACAGTATGGAGACGGAACTCTGCGTCTTGTTGGGCTCGTTCGGGTCGAATCTGACCACGGTGAGCGCTCCGCCGGAAGTTGCCGTTATTACATAATGCGTATCGCCGTTATCGACGAAGTCGGGAGCCGCCCAACCTGCTGCGCTGCCGAGGCTCCTGGCATACGGCTCGCCCGTCTGCGGAGTATCCGCTTCCTGTTGCGCCTTCTCGATATTCAATTTGTAGCTGATACTGTTTGCCGTGTAATACAGGATATCTCCCTCTATACGGTCGATAGTTACCGAGCTGTCGTTATAAGCGGGATTAAGTATCGCTACCGGTGACTGCGTGCCGTCGGCGTCCTGCGTGACGAATATGCCGTAGTAAGTGCTGCCGCCGCTCGTGATGCTCTTGCTGAACACCATCTTGCCGTCCTTCCAGGCTCTCAGTCCCGTAAGAGAGGACGTATTGAGCGCAACCTTGTGATTGCCGCCGGTTACTGCCTGCTCGGCATAATACAGCACGGTGCCGCTGACGGAGCTGTTGTCGCTGTCCGCCACAGTATAATAGACCTGACCGTTATTGACGGAATTGATGGTATAGCTGATCTCGCCCGCCTCGACGTGCGTCTCGCCGTCGTGTTCGTGGATCTCGTAAGAGTCGTTGGGGACGATCACGTCATACTTGTCGCTGCCGAAATTAAGCTTGCAGATGCCGTAATACTTGTCGATAAAGAACACGCATTTGCCTGCCACGTCCCAATTTACGCTATTGTATACGTTGTCCGCTTTCGGCGCCTTGTCCTCGCCGTTGACGGTCACTTCGCTGCTGCTACCCGAGGCGACGTCCAGAGTACACAGTTTGCTGTCCATAAGATATGTGGCGACAAGTTTGCCGTTCACCTCCGCAAAGCAGATCTGAACGGAATTGCTCGTAAATGTGAAGTGACGTTGCTCGTCGCTGCCGTTCAACTTATAGCTCATAAGTACAAGCTGACTCGTCTGCTTGTCGCCGCCCGCCGTCAACTCGTCGTTGGGCGTGGTGATATACAGTCTGTCGCCGAAGATGTACAGACCGGCAAATTGCGTCGTCGTAGTATTGCCGCTGTAATAGATGCGCGGAACTACCGTCTCGGCGTGATCTCTGACATATTGAGCTATCTCATCCGACTTCTCAGTGGAAGTCTTGTTTTTGTCGTCCTGGATATCGAACAACTTGTCCAATTCGGCAAGTTTGATACGGACGACGCTGCCTACGCGAGGCGCGCCCGTGACGTCCGAGTAAGTGTTCTCCGCAGAAACGTCGCTCGTGTATCCGTTGATATAATACAGCCATTCGCCGTACTTCACTGCGATACCGCCGTTGCCGTCCGCTTCTCCGTTACCGGGATCGGCGACGGGAGTAAATGGTTTTTTCGAACAAGCCGCCAATACCAATGTTGCGCAAAGCAAAAGCGCAGCAAACAATATAAGCGTTTTTTTCACTGTTGTGTTTTTCATTACACTACTCCTTAGATAGTACATACGATTTAGATTATAGTACAAAAATATAAAAATTGCAACAATTTTGCGCCAATCTGTTGAGATCGGCGCACAATAAATGAATAAATTACTAAACCAATCCGTTTATTGCGGAGATTTGTCCGCTGTCGGCGTCCTGAAACAGCATCCAGAAGCCCGTGGGCGCATTGTCGACATATACGAAATCCTTGTCGGAGAGTCCGTCTCTGTCGGCGGGCAACCCGTAACAGATGTATCGGACGCGTCCGTCTTTCTGCAAAACGCCCAATACGAAATATTTGTCGCTCTTAGGAAAGTCTATCCGCACGAAGAAAGACTCGCCGTACTTGCGTATCAACGGGTAATACGGCGGAAACTCGACAAAAACCCTGCTTATCTCGTTCTTGACGCTTTCGTAGTAATCGGCGTGTCCGCCCGTTGCATAGAAGCGTTCAAACGCGTCGCTGTAATCGGAGACGCTTTTGTAACGGTTATGCGCCTGCAACCTCAGCTTATCGACGTCGGCGCCTGCGTAATAATTCTCTGTCGAAGCGACAAATTGCTCGTATGCGCTGCCGTCGTCCCCGTCGAAAGCCGTGCGCGCCAATGCGTCCATCTGTCGGTACAGCGCGTCGCAGGCGTTGTCGCCAAGGTGCGCTCTCGCCGCCTCGAAGCAGCGATCTTCTTTCTTTACCAACAGGCAGCTCACATTATCCAGCTTCTCCTGCGGAATTACGAATGTGCAATTGTTGAGCGTGTCCAACTGTCGAGCCGCAGGCACTCTGTCGAAGGAAAATAACAGCCACCACTCTCCGAACATCCTTACGTCGGCGTTGGTGACGAATACCGTCACGGTCGTTTCGCTTTTGCCGTTATTGACCATCTTGACCAAACCGCACAACTCCTTGCCCCTCTCGGCAAAGCGCGAATTGGTTTGTTGCAGTATCAATATTCGCTTGCAGTACATAAGGGCGACCTCCCTGTAATCACCCATCATTGTACATCGCTTCGTCGGTCAAAGCTAAGGATAAATTGTCGAAAAAACGCTTATCGTGACGTCTCTCCGTTGTCGTCGGGATCGTTCTCCGTCTGCGCGTCGGCAGCGGCGCCGTCCGATACCGAAGCTGCCTCCGCCGATACGACGTCGTCGGAAAAGTCCGCCACGCCCACGAACAACTTTGCGGGGACCGTGCGCAAAATAAACCACACCGCAAAGCCGACGATTATCCCCGCCGCAACGCCTATAACGGCGAGCCAGGGCATATAGGCAAACATCTCGGGCGTGTTGCTTACGAGACAAAACACGGTATTCTGCGCCGCATTGTGCATTACCGCCGCCACCACGGATATGGATACGATACTGATGCGCGGATACACGAATTCCACAAGCAAAGAGGATACGGCGACGGACACAAGTCCCGCGGTCATACTGTACATAAGCGTGGAAACGTTGCCCGTAAACAAACTGCCGAGAGCGGTCCGTACTATTACGAGTATAAATGCCTCCGTCGGTCCCAATACAAACAGCGCAAGCAGAGAAAATATATTGCTCAGTCCCATCTTGGCGCCGGGCAAAAACAGCGGAGGAAACAAACTCTCCACCATAAACATTATCAAACCCATTGCCGTAAGCACGGACAACGTAGCTATACGGCGTGCGGAAAAGAATTTGTTGTCGGATAACTTTCTCATGCCGTCACCACCTTGATCCTGTTGGGGCTGCACACTATTGCGCCGCCCGAGCGCGTAATCACGGGAAAATTGCGCACGCAGTCCTGATGAAAACCGCACCGCGAATCCGCCATCACTACCGACGGAGTGCGTCCGCGCGATATCCGCAGCTCGTTGAAACGTTCCTCGCCGTCGAAATCCTTGGTAAACCGCACCGTCAAACCGCTTGACGTGCGCTCCGTCCGAACCGACCAACCGTCGGAATTGTCGGTATTGACGCTGTATTCGTCCCGCGTAACGTTGTACACGAACAGCGTCTCGCCCGTCTGATCGTCTATCACCGTAACGAGTTGCAGCTGCGTATCGTCGGTATCGAATACAAATACAAAAAACAACACCGTTATCGCCAAAACCACCCCCATATAGACGATTATATCGCCCAATTTGAATGGTTTGTCTTTCTTGGCGTGGCGGACGTTGTACAGCGTGCGATTGCGCCCTCTTACAAAGTGATAAACGATAAGCGCCGTTATCGCAACGCCGAGTATGCAAGCGGATACGATGATAAGCGTATCGTATTTATTGGTTTGCTTTACGAATCCGGCGGACTCGTCGTAATAGTAATTGCCCTCTTCGTCCATAGCGATATTCCAATGAAATTCGCCGAAGCTGTCGGAGACGCCCACTATCTCCTCCTGCGAGTAATTGGTAAGCAGTTGTTTGCGACCGTCAAACGTCTCGTACTGCACGATGATCTTTATATCGTTGTCGCGAAGATACCCGTTCATAAATTGCACGATACCGTCGCGGCCCATAACGGTGAGGGCTGTCGTGAGGCAATCGCTCTTGGCTGCCCAATTGTCCCCCGCGTCGTCCGGAGCGACCACCATCACCGACTTGACGCCCGTCTGAGCCGGCGCGCCCGTCTTTCCGTCCAGAATATGCGCGTATTCCACCCCGTCGGTAACGTATTTGCGAATGTTCTGTCCGCTTGTGGATACGGCGCAGTTCTCGACCTGCACATCGAGCAGCGACGTGGGAAACAACGCCGAAGCCGGATCGAACGCGTCGGAAAGCCCCAATGTCTCCGAACCGCCCGCGGCGCTTAAACCGTATGCCATACTGCTGCTGCCCGCGTTGACGTTGTATCGCGTTAAACCGCGTTCTTTCAACATCGCCTTTATGCCGTCGGCGACGTAACCCTTGGCAACGCCCCCGAGATCTATCCACTGACCGTATTCTTCCGCGTCGCCTTCGACGTGCGCGGGAGATACCTTCTTGATTACGAAATATCTGTCCCCTTCTCGGATAAGCTCAACCGCATTATCGGAGAAATCCGTAAAAGCCTCGTCGGAAAATGCCTCTATATATTTTTCGTCGGGTAACGGATAACCGTTATTCCAAAATTCGTCCGCGGTGACTTCTCTGTCGTAAGGTTCGCCGAAGTTGCCGAGACTGTATATCCGCGAACTGAATCCCCAAAGGTCCACCAAACGGTACACCGCGGGGTTGAAAGCGCCTTGCGTGACGTCGTACATCTCGCGCGCAAGACGGAGCATATTGTACGTATCCTCGGCTATTTCCAGACGATAGCCTTCGTTCGATTTGTCTCCGTACTGTTCGATATGGTTGTAGCGATATACGTCGGAAAGGGGCATCGTTGCACCGTTGGGGAGTTTGCTGCCGTCATAGCCCGTGTTGGCAAGCTCGTCCACCTTGACGATATACTCGTGTATGCGCCCGAAAAGCTGCGCAATGCCGTCGCGAGTTGCCGCTTGTTCTGCCGTGAGAGTTGAACCGTTGACGGGAAAATTGAGGTCTATGCCGTCGTCCGAGTAAATGTTTATGTCCACATAAATGCCGCTTGCGCCGAAATAATAACCGCCGAAACGTACGCCTATCGGGACTCCGTCGGAAGTTATATTGACCATATACAGCTCATTGCCGTCAACGTTGAACGAATAAGACATATCGCTCTCTGCATAGGCGAAAGGACCGTTCGGAATACCCGAAAAGCCCATA
>CANQNJ010000077.1 GCA_947625185.1 uncultured Clostridia bacterium | reverse complement strand
TGTCCCCTGCAAAAAGGCTTCACGTCGCATACTTCGTATGCTCGTTGCAGATTATTTTGCAGGGGACATACTCGCTCTGGGTGTTACAAGGACGGGAATAATTTAATATTATTATATTTGCGCCGCACAATATAGTGGTGATAAAACCACTATGTGCGGCGTTCTTCGTTGCAGATTATTTTGCACCGAATACCCTCGCTCCGCCGTCGCAGCACGCCCTTGACATCACCGCCCGCGCAATCGGCGCGGGCGGTACTGCTGTCAGGCGGCTGCTCCTCTCCCCGTCAAGTCTCCTATGTCGACTTGACGGGGACCTCTTTTTTGTTACAAGGTTGGGAGAATTATTAAAACCTAGTCGCTCGTATGTCCCCTGCAAAAAGGCTTCACGTCGCATACTTTGTATGCTCGTTGCAGATTATTTTGCAGGGGACATACTCGCTCTCGGTAGAACCCTCCTTCCACGCCCCGACCACCCGCCCCTGTCCGCAGGGACAAAGTCTACAACTGTGACGTAAAGGCTCTCCTTGATGAGCAAGGAGAGCTGTCGAACGAAGTGAGACTGAAAGGTTTGACTTTTCAACTCACGCCGACCTTAACTTGCGACGCAGTCGCAAACTTCACATTTGCAACTGTAATAAATCGTTTTCCGCGGACAGGGGTGGGCGGTGGGGACCTTGTAACACCGGGAGCGAGGGTATTCCAATGCAAAATAATCTGCAACGAGGGCGTAGCCCGAAGTGAAGCCTTTTTGCGTGGAATACCCGATGCGACTTACTTCACTTGCCGCTATGCGGCAAACTTCACTCCCAATATCCCCGTCAATTGAGCGAAGCACAATTGACGGGAAGGATAACCGCACAATTTGAGTTTACGAAAATTGTGCGGGAGGACGAGACTGAGGGGTTTGAAGTATTAAGCAATGCGCCCGTTTTCGGGTGCATTTTGCGTATATGGGTGCAAAAAAATCACAATATTATCAACGAAACGGTAAAGGGCACAAGCAGATATACCGCAAACCATATCCAACTCTTGGTCTTTACGGCGCGCATAACCATATATACCGACACCAACCCCGACAGGAAAGCCGCCGCGATCCCCGTCACTATGCAGTACCAGGGAGTAACTATCGCCGTGTTCAACGCCTCATAGCCTTCTACGGCGGCGCTTGCAAGTATCACGGGAACGGACAGCAGAAAACTGAACTCCGCCGCGTCGCTGCCGTTCATTCCGAACAGTTTCATCACGGAAATGGTGCTTCCGCTGCGCGACAGCCCGGGAAATACCGCTATACCCTGCGTTACTCCCGTAACGACGACGCTTGCCCAACTTGCCTCTTCCAATCGGAAGCGCGGCTTGCTAAGTCTGTCGGACAGGACTATGAGTATTATCGTCAGCGCAAATCCCGCCGGCAATACATAGAACATCATTTCTTCCGACACAAATATCTTGACTATCAGCGCGATGACGAAAGTGGGGACGCTTGCCGCGACGAGATAAAGCAGCTTTCTGCTTGCAAGCGGGTGCCGTATGGTCTGCCATAGCGATTGTCTCAGCGCGATGATCACAGCGGCGAGCGTTCCGAGGTGCAGCATCACGTCGAAGAACAGTCCCGCCTCCACGTCGAACAGCTTCTCCGCCAACATCAGATGACCGCTGCTCGAAACGGGAAGAAACTCCGTAAATCCTTGCAGAAGTCCCAAAAAGATACTTTGCAAAACTGTCATACACGTCCTTTTTCTATTTACATTTGATAAATAGTATGTTAAAATCTAATTTGCTTACGGCAAAACTTGCGCAATGTAAGTTTACGCAAAATTTGCAAATTTTAGACCGAGGTCAATATGAAACTTGGAGTTGTCGGACTCCCCAACGTAGGGAAAAGTACGCTTTTCAATGCAATCACTCAGGCGGGCGCGGAAATAGCCAATTATCCTTTTTGCACGATAGAACCCAATGTAGGCGTCGTCGCCGTACCGGACGAGCGTCTCGACAAACTTGCGGCGCTGTACGACAGCAAGAAGATCACCCCCACATATCTGCGTTTTGTGGATATCGCCGGGTTGGTAAAGGGTGCGTCCAAGGGCGAGGGCTTGGGCAACAAATTTCTGTCCCACATACGCGAAGTGGACGCCATAGTCCACGTCGTGCGCTGTTTTAAGGACAGCAATGTCACTCACGTCGACAATCGCGTGGACCCCGTTTCGGATATGCAGACCATCAATCTGGAATTGATCTTTGCCGATATCGAAACTGTCACGAGCCGTCTCAACAAAGCCATATCGATGCAGAAAACGGGCGACAAGAAGTACCGTACGGAAGCGGAATTGCTCGAACGCATTCTCCGTCACCTCGAAAGCGAACAGCCCGTGCGCACGATGGAATTGGACGAAGAGGAACGCGCAGCCGTCGACGAGATGTTTTTGCTTACGAGCAAGCCCGTCATCTATGCCGCCAACATATCCGAGGAGGATATCGGCAACGACGCCAATCCCCTTGTGGCAGAGGTGGAGAAGCAGGCGGCAAGGGAAAACGCCGAAACGCTCGTCATATGCGCCAAGGTGGAGGAGGAGCTGTCGCGCCTCGATCCCGAAGAGAGGGCGATGTTTCTGGAAAGCTACGGCATTGAAGAAAGCGGCTTGAACCGACTTGTAGCCAAGTGCTACAAATTGCTGCATCTGATAAGTTTTCTCACCGCGGGAGAAAAGGAGACCCGCGCCTGGACTATCACCGAGGGCACCAAGGCGCCGCAAGCCGCCGGCAAGATACACAGCGACTTCGAGAAGGGCTTTATCCGCGCGGAGATCGTGCCGTATGACGTTATGATCGAATCGGGCGGTTACAACCAAGCCAAGGAGCGCGGCAAGGTGCGCAGCGAAGGCAAAGATTATGTAATGAAGGACGGCGACGTCGTTTTGTTCCGATTCAACGTATGACCGTATCGGCGGATTCGCTTGCGTTGTTTTTCGATAAGGCGGATCCGCGCGTTTTTTCGCAGATAATTATTCCGTTTATAAGGAGCAAATTATGAGTACAAAGACACGAGTAAAAAAGCCATTGTCGCCGGGGCATGTAAGCCTGGGCAACAAGATAGCCTTCGCTTGCGGAGATATATTCGGAGGCGGCAGCTTCAATATAATCAACTTCCTCTTTACGCCCTTTCTGACGTTGGTGGTGGGCATACCGATGGTATGTCTTACCCCGATACTGCTGCTTACCAAGGTGTGGGACGGCATTATCGACCCGTTTATCGGCAAGATCACCGACGCCAAGCGGCCCGGCAAATTCGGCAAGAGACGTTTCTTTATGCTGATATTCGCGCCGTTGGTGCTTGTCGGATTCATCTTGTTATTCTTCCCATGGAATATTTGTGTGGATCAAGATTGGGCCAAATGCTTCTTGGTCGTTTTTGTATACATGTTGTATGCCACAGCGCAGAGCTTTGTGCTTATCCCATATTATTCGCACGCAAGCGAGATGACGGACGACTTTACGGAGCGCAACCGTACCAATGCGGTACGTCTCGGTTTCAGCATAATGTCCAGTCTTATCTGCGTTGCTGTACCTGGGATGATTGCCTCTCCGGAAAAGGGATCCACCTCTTACATAATTATGGCAGCCACATTCGGCGGTATCTTTATGGTGTCGGTGTTGGTCGCCGCGCTGTTCAGCCGCGAGCAGGTGGTTACTCCCGCCGTCAGATCCAGGTTCGACATAAAGGATTTCGTTCGTCCGCTCAAAATGGCAACTTACCGCCGTCACCTCGGCATGCAGATGTGCGCCAGCTTCGGCATGGCGGTTATGAGTAGTTTCTTCTTTACGCTGTGCAACTTTGTGTTGAGACGCAATACGTATCTTACTTTCATCACATCTGTCGAGACACTCGGGCGCTTTCCAATCGCGACGGTGGCGGCTGCGGCTATGTTTCTCGCGCAAGTGATAGCTTTGCCCGTGTATCTTATGATAATAAAGAAAAAATCCAAGCGTTTTGCCTATATTACCGGCGCAATCGTATGGATAACCGTAGCGGCGTTTATGATTTTCCTCCCCGCGGAGGGGTCGGTTGATATTGTAAACGGCAGCATCGTGACAAAAGAAGGCGCGCCCAATTGGCTGCTTATCTGTTTCGGTCTGCTGCTCGGTCTCGGCATTGGCGGTACGGTATTTGTGCCGCACAGCGCATTCGGCGACGTTTGCGACGTGGGCGAGCTGTATTTCGGCGAGCGCACGGAGGGCAACTTCTCCGGACTCAACAACTTCCTCAATACCACCGCGCAGGCGGTTGGTCTTGCCATTCCGCCGCTGATCATAGGGTTGGCAGGATATGTCGAGACGAATTATCTTGCCACGGATAACGTGTCGGGTCTCGTAGAGTACGGGTTGAGCGGTGTTGAGTTGGATCCCGGCGCGACGGGTCTGTTCAATTACAAGGACCTTGTCTGGCAGTATACCGTCGGCGATACGGGCGTGGTGAAGTTGATGCCCATTCAACAGCCCGAGTCCGCGCAAATAGCCATCAAACTGACGTTTATTCTTTTGCCGATAATAATCGTCGGCTTGGGGATATTTATTTCCTCCCGCTATCAACTTACGAGCAAGCTGCAAGCGCAGATAGTTGCGCTTAACCGTCGCGAGGATAAAGGCAGCGAACAGTGGCAGGCGGAGCGCAAGGAACTGCTTGCCGCCCTCGGAGAGAACGCGGACAAACTGCCCGAGATAACTTTTGCCGAGCAAGCTGTTGACACGCAACCGGAAAGCGACGGCATCGACCCGTCGGAAGAGACCGCCGAATAATCCGACCACAGTCGCATCGTGTATTCCACGCAAAAAAGGCTTCACTTCGCGCACGATGTGCGCTCGTTGCAGATTATTTTGCGTTGGAATACCCTCGCTCCGCCGTCGCAGCTCGCCATTGACTGTACCGCCCGCGCAATTAGCGCGGGCGGTACAGCTGTCCGGCGGCTGCTCCTCTCCCCATCAAGTCTCCTTTGTCGACTTGACGGGGACCCCTTTTTGTTACAAGGTACCCGACCACCCACCCCTGTCCGCAGGGACAAGGTTGGAAACTGCACATATAAAGCCGTCCCTTCGGCGCGCATAGGTTGTATCGTAAAATAAAGATATATTGCGCCTAAGGGAAGGGGGACCGCTTGCGGTGGAAGGGACTGACGGAAAGAAAATGAAGTTCGTATTTTGTGTAAGCGCCGCGCAGGTCGCCGCTTGCAACGGAATTTACGCTTTGTTCGCTGCTATGCGCGACACGCGCATAGCGCGCGTAAATTCCGATTAGATATGGAAGTCGGTTTCTGTATTTCATACACTTCTACTCCGAACATCTCTCACAGAATCGAAATAAAAGTCTGTTGCACATAGAGCGCGATCCCGTCGGATTGCGCTTTTTATGTTGGCGCGACAACGGATCCGACGGTCTTGTCTGATAATTGTTGTCCATTCGGGCGTCTTGTGATATAATATTTTGTATGTTAAAGATTTCGCCGTTATTCAGCGGCAGT
>CANQNJ010000076.1 GCA_947625185.1 uncultured Clostridia bacterium | reverse complement strand
CATAGAGCCAAAAAGTCTCGGACATTTCAGTCCGAGACTTTTTGTCAGATTTCGTTATCAGTCCGAAAGATTAGGTATCGATCTTGGAAACGACGCCGGATCCTACGGTGTGACCGCCTTCACGGATAGCGAAGCGGAGACCTTCTTCCATAGCGATGGGGGTGATAAGTTCCACTTTGATATGGGTGTGGTCACCGGGCATAACCATTTCCACGCCGGGGTCAAGCTCGATCGTGCCTGTAACGTCCGTCGTACGGAAATAGAATTGAGGACGATATCCCTTGAAGAACGGGCTGTGACGACCGCCTTCTTCCTTGGTCAGAACGTACACTTGTCCTTCGAAAATTCTGTGGGGAGTAACGCTCTTGGGTTTAGCGATGACTTGTCCGCGCTCTACCTCTTTACGATCGATACCGCGAAGAAGCAGACCGACGTTATCACCTGCATAAGCCACATCGAGCAGCTTGCGGAACATCTCGACGCCCGTAACGACGGAGGTCTTGATCTCGTCCTTCAAACCGACTATCTCGATGGGGTCGGAGGGCTTTACGCTGCCGCGCTCTACTCTGCCGGTTGCCACGGTGCCGCGGCCGGTGATGGTGAATACGTCCTCGACAGGCATCAAGAAGGGCTTGTCGGTGTCGCGTTGCGGAGTGGGAATGTAATTGTCTACGGCGTCCATAAGGTCAAGGATGGGCTTGTAAACGGGGTCGCTGAGGTTGGTGTTGCCTGCAAGAGCCGCGTCCATAGCAGCCTTGGCGGATCCGCGAATAACGGGTACGTCGTCGCCGGGGAAATCGTACTTGGTAAGAAGTTCGCGAACTTCCATTTCTACGAGTTCAAGGAGTTCTTCGTCGTCAACAAGGTCTGTCTTGTTGAGGAACACTACGATATAAGGAACGCCAACCTGACGTGCAAGCAGGATGTGCTCGCGGGTCTGAGGCATCGGTCCGTCGGAAGCCGCAACTACCAATATCGCGCCGTCCATCTGAGCAGCGCCGGTAATCATGTTCTTGACATAGTCAGCGTGACCGGGGCAGTCAACGTGAGCATAGTGACGCTTGTCTGTTTGATACTCAACGTGAGCGGTGTTGATCGTAATACCGCGAGCCTTTTCCTCGGGAGCCTTGTCTATTTCGTCATACTTCATGACTTCTGCCTTGCCTTGCATAGCCATAACCATGGTGATAGCGGCTGTCAAGGTGGTCTTGCCGTGGTCTACGTGACCGATTGTACCAATGTTGACGTGCGGTTTGCTTCTGTCAAATTTAGCTTTTGCCATTGTTGTTTTTTCCTCCTGATTTTTGATGATGACAAAATTTTATTTTCTTATGAATTTTTTGGTGCGATGCTTTTAACACCACTGAATTTTATTATACAATATTTTTTTGTTTCGGTCTATACTTTTTGAAACTTTTTTGTAAAGTTTTTGACCTAAAAACAAGTTTTAGACGGTTTTTTTGGCAATTTTTTCCTTGATGGCCTTGGGAACCTCTGCAAAGTGGTCGAATTGCATCGTGTAATTGCCTCTGCCCTGCGTGCGGCTTCTGAGATCGGTCGCATAACCGAACATCTCCGCGAGAGGGATAAGAGCGTTTACCACCTGCACTCCGTTGCGCAGTTCGATACCGCTGATGTTGCCGCGACGCGCCGAAACGTTGCCCATTACGTCGCCGAGGTATTCCTCCGGCATAGTGATTTCCACTTTCATCATGGGTTCCAGCAATACGGGGTCCGCCACCGAAGAAGCGTTCTTGAAAGCGAGGCTGCCCGCAATCTTGAATGCCATCTCGGAACTGTCCACGGGGTGGAAACTGCCGTCGATAACCGTTGCCTTGAAGTCCACTACTTCGTAACCGGCAAGCGGTCCCGCCTTGGCGGCTTCCTGAATGCCGTTGTTTATGGGTTGGATATATTCCTTGGGGATACATCCGCCCACCGTTGCGTCGACAAATTCGTATCCCTTGCCCGGTTCTTGCGGTTCCAGACGTATCTTGCAGTGACCGTACTGACCTCTGCCGCCGCTTTGACGAACGTATTTGCCCTCGGCTTCGACGGACTTGCGAATGGTCTCGCGATAGCTGACCTGCGGCTGACCGACGTTCGCCTCCACCTTGAACTCTCTCAACAGTCTGTCTACGATGATTTCAAGGTGCAGTTCGCCCATACCCGCAATGATGGTCTGACCCGTCTCGGTATCGGTATAAGTCTTAAAGGTAGGGTCCTCTTCCGCCAACTTGACAAGCGCAAGAGTCATCTTCTCCTGACCCGCCTTGGTCTTTGGCTCTATTGCCACCTTGATAACCGGTTCGGGGAATACCATGCTGTCCAGCACGATGGGGTGCTTTTCTTCGCACAGAGTATCGCCCGTGGTGGTTTCTTTCAGTCCCACCAACGCCACGATCTCTCCAGCATAAGTTTCCTCTATCTCTTCGCGTTGAGCAGCGTGCATTTGAAGCACTTTGGTAATGCGCTCGCGCTTGCCCTTTGTGGAATTGTAGACATAGCTACCCGCTTGAAGCTTACCGCTGTAAACGCGGCAGTACGCCAACTTGCCCACGAACGGGTCGGCAACGATCTTGAACGCCAATCCGCAGAAAGGTTCTTCGTCGTCCGTTTTGCGTACGAGCTTGTGACTTTCGTCCCCCACCTCGAAGCCCACGACGTGATCTATGTCCACGGGGCTGGGCAGGTAATCGCACACTGCGTCCAACAACTTCTGAATACCCTTGTTCTTGTAAGCCGTACCGCAAAGGACGGGGTTGACCTGCAACTTTATGACGGCTTTTCTCAAAGCCTTCTTGATCTCGTCTACGGTCAGTTCTTCGCCGAGAAGAAATTTCTCCGTCAGCGCGTCGTCCGTACCCGCGACAAATTCCACCAATTCGGCGCGCGCTTGTTCCACTTCCTCTACCATATCGGCGGGGACGTCCGTCTCTTCTATTTCGATACCCTTGGGGTCGTTGTAGATGTAGGCGCGACGGGTGATGATATCCACCAACCCCTTGAAATTCTCTTCTTTGCCGATGGGCAGCTGAATGGGCATTGCGTTGGCTTTCAGGCGGGAACGCATCATATCTACCACGTTGCGGAAGTTGGCGCCGTTGATATCCATCTTGTTGACAAAGGCAATGCGCGGAACGTTGTATTTGCTGGCTTGATGCCACACCGTTTCGCTTTGCGGCTCCACGCCGCCCTTTGCGCAAAAGACTGCCACCGCTCCGTCAAGCACGCGGAGACTTCTCTCCACCTCTACGGTGAAGTCGACGTGTCCCGGGGTGTCGATGAGGTTGATACGGTAGTCCACATTGTCGTAATGGTTGAGCCAATGCACGGTCGTTGCAGCCGAGGCGATGGTAATGCCCCGTTCCTGCTCCTGCGCCATGCTGTCCATAACCGCCGTACCCTCGTGCACTTCGCCCATCTTGCGAGTCTTGCCGCTGAAAAACAGTATTCTTTCGCTTGTAGTTGTTTTACCTGCATCTATGTGCGCCATTATTCCGATGTTGCGCACATTCTGCAAGGGATATATTCTTGCCATTTAATTAACCTGCTTTTTTTTGTTAGATTACCATCTGAAATGCGCAAACGCCTTGTTTGCTTCCGCAGAACGGTGCATTTCTTCCTTTCTCTTGAACGCGTTGCCTTGTTCGTTGTAAGCGTCCATCAATTCGCCTGCAAGACGCAGATACATATTTCTCTCGCTGCGTTTGCGCGCAAATTGTACCAACCAACGGATCGCAAGGGTCTGACGTCTCTCGGGACGCACTTCCATAGGAACCTGATAGTTGGCGCCGCCTACGCGTCTTGCTTTACATTCGAGCATAGGCATAAGGTTGTTGATCGCCTTATTGAACACTTCCATAGGGTCTTGACCGGTCTTCTTTTGAATTTCGTCAAAAGCGCCGTAGACGATTTCTTGGGCAGTACCCTTCTTGCCGTCCTGCATAACCTGATTGATGACCTTGGTGACCACCTTGCTGCCGTAGACGGGATCGGGTAGTACGTCCCTCTTGGGAACGCCGCTTCTTCTGGGCATAAGTTTTCCTCCTTTTTAATGATGTTTTTGAAATTTTGTTTTTTTACCAAATACAGCCAACTCGACGCACTGTGTGTGCGGAGAAACTTCTGTCAGGACGCAGACTTGCTGCGGACATACTGCTTACTCGGCGAAAAGTCTCAATTTCAAAAACCTCGACATTTCACCAATTGAACTGCTTGGTGTCCCGAGCCTATTTCTTGCCGGCTTTGGGACGTTTGGCGCCGTACTTGGAACGGGCTTGTTTGCGATTGGCTACGCCTGCCGTATCCAACGTACCGCGAATGATGTGGTAACGGATACCGGGCAAGTCACGCACTCTGCCGCCGCGGATCAGTACTACGCTGTGCTCTTGAAGGTTGTGACCTTCGCCCGGGATATAGCATGTACCTTCCATACCGTTGGTACGGCGTACACGGGCAATCTTACGGAGAGCGGAATTAGGCTTCTTGGGAGAAGTGGTCGTAACGTTGAGGCATACGCCGCGCTTTTGCGGGCAGCTGTCCAACAGAGGAGACTTGCTCTTCTCGGCTTCGCTTCTTCTGCCTTGTCTGATCAATTGGTTGATTGTTGCCATCTGTTTACCTCCTTGTAATGATGAATGTCGAGTTTCGGAAAACTCTTATATACAAGCGGACAAGCCGCAATTGTATCAAACGTAACCGACCAAACGCAAGTCGGTGCGGTTGACTACGCAACCGACCCCTATGGGGCGCACGTGCGCCGACTTGGTCGGACTGCTGAGGAAACAACTGCACGTTGTTTCTCTGATTTGACTTTCGTCGGGGGTCTTGCCCCGACACCCCCAAGATGGGCTGCAATCTCGGCGCATGTCCTCGTCGTAGCGCTCATTCAGTAGTACCAACCGCACAAGTGCGATTGGAACCGCTACCACTCGGCTACTCCTCTCCCACCCAAGTCTATTGGACTTTGGCGGGTACCCGTTTTTGCAGATGAGATTTGAGTTTTGTCCGCTTGTGCGTTGTATCCACACGCCCTGCGCTCACTCAAATCTCCATTTGGTTGAAATTTTATCCACAGGGACAAGCCGCAATTGTATCTGTGTTGCGCTGTACAACCACTTGTGAAGTATTGACCGATTACGCTTTTAGTACACCTACCGCGCCGGAAGGGACCTCCACGCCGTATTCTGCGGCTATCTGCACCATAGAAGAACCGATACGGTAGTTGACGTCGTTTGCCTTGGCTACCTCGATCAGTTCCGTAATGTATTGAGTCTCGGCGTCGGCGGCGATATATATCTCGCGTATGTTGCCTCGTTTGAGCTCGCGCAATATCTGCCGTTTGCCTATGACCACGTTGTTCGTGCCGTTAGCCATATTTCACCAACGTATATTCTACCAAAATAGCGCAAAGCAGTCAAGCGATTTGCGCCGCTTGGATGCTAATTTATAATAGGTTTGTTAAAAATTTCGGCAAACCTACCGACAAGACGATTTTTAATAGGTTTACCGAAAAC
>CANQNJ010000075.1 GCA_947625185.1 uncultured Clostridia bacterium | reverse complement strand
TCACCACAGTGTGGTGTTGACCGCAGCCACGGCGAGCAACAGTCTGACCGACAGTTGCTCGCTAACCTTATTCTGTCGAACAAAGTGAGACTGAGGGGTTTGAAGTTTTTAGCGATGTATGCTCGTTGCAGATTATTTTGCACCGAATACCCTCGCTGTCAGGCGGCTGCTCCTCTCCCCATCAAGTCTCCTTTATCGATTTGCCGAAAAAAAAGCAAAATTATACAAAAAAAGTTGCAAAAAAATCCTTTTATTTGTTTGACAGTCTCTTGACTTCTGTGTTACAATGAACAAGCTGCGAATTAGGGGCTTGACGCGCAAGGTTACTGAGAAAACAGAAAACTTGCTGCCGACCCAGCAACGCCGAGAGCGTTGCGCCGAACGTTTTAATGCAGTGCCAAGCGACAGGTGATCCCGACAATCAAACCGGCGCGGGGCGTGGTCACGGCAAACTATGTTTGCTTTATTAAAAGTCGCGGCAGGAAACACACGGCGGTGTTGTTGCCTGAAAAGTTCGGACGATAAAACATTGAAAAAGGAGAAAGACTATGGCAACCCAAAGAATCAGAATCAAACTCAAATCTTACGATCACAACCTTGTTGACCTCGCTTGCACCAAGATAGTGGAAGCGGCTCAGAAGATGGGAAGTAAGGTTTCCGGTCCCATCCCCCTCCCCACGGAGAAGGAAATAGTGACCGTGCTGCGCGCAACGCACAAATATAAGGACGCGCGCGAACAATTCGAACTCAGAACATACAAGCGCTTGATAGACATTTACAGCCCCAACGCAAAGACGGTGGACAGTTTGACAAAGCTGGATTTGCCCGCGGGTATCGACGTCAAGATCAAGCTGTAATCATAATAATAGGAGGATGAACTTTATCTTATGAATAAAGCAATCATTGGAAAAAAGTTGGGAATGACGCAGGTATTTCTCAACGACGGAACGATGGTTCCGGTAACCGTAATTCAGGCAGGTCCCTGCACGGTAACTCAGGTCAAGACCGTAGAACGCGACGGATACAGCGCGGTACAGCTCGGTTTTGATGAGGTTTCCGAGAAGAAGCTCAACAAGCCGGAACTCGGACATCTCAAAGCAAGCGGCGCCAAGGTCCGGCACCTTCACGAATTCAAGCTGGACAAGTCCGATCTCTCCGTAGGTCAGACGGTGAGCTGCGACGTGTTTGCGGAGGGCGACTTCGTGGACGTAACGGGTATTACCAAGGGTCACGGTTTCAGCGGCGTTATCAAGCGTTGGAATCAACACAGACTCAAAGAAACCCACGGCGTGGGTCCCGTTCACAGAGAAGTCGGTTCAATGGGTCCGATAAGCAGTCCGTCCCGCGTAATGCCCGGCAAGAACCTTCCCGGACACTACGGCGTGGAGCAAGTGACCGTGCTTAATCTCTCGGTGGTAAAAGTCGACAAAGAGAGAGGCGTGCTGCTCGTAAAAGGCGCAGTACCCGGTGCAAAGAACAGTATCGTTTATGTTCGCAACGCCGTTAAGAAATAAGTGAAAGGAGAGACAAACAATGCAAGTTAAAGTATACAATACCAAGGCTGCGGAAGTGGGCGCGTTGGATCTGAACGAAAGTGTATTCGGCTGCGACTACAACGAGCCTCTCATTCACCAGGCGGTTGTGACGTATCTGGCAAATCAGCGTCAGGGCACCAAGTCCGCGTTGACCCGTACCGAGGTACGCGGCGGCGGCATCAAGCCTTGGAGACAGAAGGGCACCGGTCGCGCAAGACAGGGCAGCATCCGCGCTCCGCAATGGACAAAGGGCGGCGTGGTATTTGCACCGAAGCCGCGCGATTTCAGAAAGAAACTCAACAAGAAGATGAAAGCACAGGCTTTCCGCAGCGCCATCAGTTACAAGGTCGCGCACAACGAACTCGTCGTTGTGGACGAATTCAAACTGTCGGCTCCCAAGACCAAGTTGGTCGCAGAGATCCTCGACAATTTCAAGTTCGACAAGAGAACTCTGTTGCTCGTTGCGGGCGACAGCGCGGACGTCGTGAGAGCGGGCGCCAACATCGAGAGACTTACCGTTACGGAAGCGTCCCTCGCCAACGTTTACGAATTGGTAGCAAACGCCAACGTAATTGCCACCAAGGAAGCGATCAAAAAGATTGAGGAGGCATATTCGCTATGAATTCCTACGATATATTGAAGCGTCCCGTTTTGACGGAGAAAAGCTATGCAAACATCCCCGCCAAAACCTACACCTTCGAAGTCTGCAAAGACGCCAACAAGGTGCAGATCAAGAACGCCGTCGAAGAAATTTTCGACGTCAAAGTACAAAGTGTTACAACATCTACCGTAAAAGGTAAGCTCAGAAGACAGGGAAGAAGTCAAGGCTACACTCCGACGTGGAAGAAGGCGACGATCCGCCTCACGGAGGACAGCAAAGCGATAGAGTTCTTCAACAGCCTGTCCTGATCGGAGGTGAAATATGGCTATCAAGAAATATAAACCGACATCTCCCGCACGTCGTTTTATGTCTGTATCGACGTACGAAGAAATCACAAAGACCACTCCGGAGAAGAGCCTGCTTGCGGTCAACAAGAAGACCGGCGGCAGAAACGCCACGGGCAAGATCACCGTACGCCACATCGGAGGCGGCAACAGGATCAAGTACCGTATCATCGACTTCAAGCGCGACAAGTCCGTCCCTGCCAAGGTCGCGGCGATAGAGTACGATCCCAATCGTACCGCCAATATTGCGTTGCTGCATTACGCCGACGGCGAAAAGAGATATATCCTCGCTCCCGTCGGACTGAACGTGGGCGACACCGTAGAGGCGAGCGAAACGGCGGATATCAAGGTGGGCAACAACCTTCCTCTCGAAAATATCCCCGTCGGCACCGTTGTGCATAACATCGAGATGAACCCCGGCAAGGGCGGACAAATTGCCAGAGCCGCGGGAATATTCGCTCAGCTTATGGCTAAGGAAGGCAAGTACGCAACGTTGCGTATGCCCAGCGGCGAGATGAGATTGATCCTTCTCAAATGTCACGCGACGATTGGTCAGGTGGGCAATCTCGACCACGAGATCGTCTCCATCGGCAAAGCCGGCAAGAAACGTCATATGGGCGTCAAACCCACCGTTCGCGGCAGCGTTATGAACCCGTGCGACCACCCCCACGGCGGCGGCGAAGGCAAGTCCCCCGTCGGACGTCCAGGTCCCGTTACTCCCTGGGGTAAGCCCGCTCTCGGATACAAGACGAGAAAGAAGAAGAAAGCTTCCAACAAATTTATTGTTAAACGCATCAACTGATCGGAGGAAAGAAAATGAGTAGATCGATTAAAAAAGGACCTTACGTTCAGCCCGCTCTTCTTAAAAGAGTGCAGGAAATGAACGCCAAGGGCGAAAAGAAAGTTTTGAAAACATGGTCGAGAAGTTCTACGATCTTTCCCGATTTTGTAGGACACACCATAGCGGTACACGACGGCAAGAAGCACGTTCCCGTGTATATCACGGAGGATATGGTCGGTTTGAAGTTGGGCGAGTTCGCTCCGACGAGAACATTCAGAGGACACGCGGGCAGCAAGACCGCCGGCGCCAAATAGGAGGAATTGACAAATGGCTACAAGAAGTAAAGCAAAAGCTTTGGTACGCGCCGAGAATAAGGACAGACGCCCCAAGGCAATAGCAAAGTACATTCGCATTTCTCCCTCCAAGGTTATGATCGTTCTCGATCTCATTCGCGGAAGAGATTACAAGGACGCCGTCGCTATTCTCAAAACGACTCCCAAGGCGGCTTGCGAGCCGGTACTCAAATGTCTCAACAGCGCGGCAGCCAATGCCGAGGTCAATCTCGGTATGAACAAGGACGCTCTTTACGTTGCGGAATGTTTTGCAGATCAGGGACCCACCCTCAAAAGAATGCAACCCGTTTCTCGCGGCAGAGGATATCGTATCCTGAAAAGAACAAGTCACATCACGGTGATTTTGGACGAGAGAGCGTAAGGAGGACAAACAGTTATGGGACAAAAAGTTAATCCGCACGGAATGAGAGTAGGCATAATTCAGGATTGGAACGCCAAGTGGATAGCGGACAAGAAAGATTTTGCCAAGTATATCAAAGAGGACGACGTGATCCGTACCACCCTCAAAAAGAAGTACTTTCAAGCCGGCATAAGCAAAATTATCGTTGAAAGAAGCGAAGGCAAGGTTATCGTAGACATCCATACGGGACGTCCCGGTATTCTTATCGGCAAGGCGGGCGCGGGCGCAGAAGAGATCAAGGCGATCCTGCAAAAGATCGTCAAGGACAAGGCCGTTACCGTCAACATCATAGAAGTCAAGCGCCCCGATATGGACGCACAGCTTGTTGCCGAAGCCATTGCCGCGCAACTCGAAAAACGCGTATCTTTCCGCAGAGCTATGCGTCAATGCATGGGCAGAGCCACCCGCAGCGGCGCCAAGGGAATCAAGACTATGGTTTCCGGACGTCTTGACGGTGCGGAGATCGCGCGTTGCGAACAATATCACGAGGGCAGCATTCCTCTTCACACGTTGAGAGCGGATATCGATTACGGCTACGCCATCGCGCGTACGACGTTCGGCGTTATCGGCGTCAAGGTGTGGGTATACAGAGGAGAAGTTCTCCCCAAGAAGAAAAAGACCGTCAAAAAGGAGGTAGCTGAATAATGTTAATGCCTAAAAGAGTAAAACACCGCCGTCAGTTCCGCGGAAGAATGAAGGGCGAGGCTCACAAGGGTAACAAAGTTGCTTACGGTGAGTACGGTCTCCAAGCGTTGGAATGCGGCTGGATAACCTCCAATCAGATAGAGGCAGCCCGTGTCGCAATGACGCGTTTTGTAAAGCGTGGCGGTAAGGTATGGGTGGACATCTTCCCCCACAAGCCCGTCACAAAGAAACCCGCCGAGACCCGCATGGGATCCGGTAAAGGTTCTCCCGAATATTGGGTGGCAGTAGTAAAGCCGGGCAGAGTTATGTTCGAGATGGCAGGCGTCTCCGAGGACATCGCCAGAGAAGCTCTGCGGCTGGCAAGTCACAAACTTCCCGTCAAGTGCAAGTTTGTGAGAAAGGTTGACGAGGTGAATGCAGATGAAAGCAAGTAACGTACGCGAACTCAGTAACGCAGAATTGGCGGCAAAGCTCGCCGATTTGAAGAAAGAACTGTTCAACCTGCGTTTGTCTCACGCAACGGGACAACTCAATAACCCTCTTCAATTGAACAGCGTCAAGAAAGATATCGCAAGAGTCAAGACCGTTCTCCGCGAAAGAGAACAGGAAAGCAGGGCGTAAGTGAGGTACAGGTATGGAAAGAAACAGTAGAAAAGAAAGAGTCGGCATCGTCGTATCCGACAAGATGGACAAGACGATAGTCGTAGCGGTAATCAATAAATATAAACACCCTCTTTACAAAAAGACGGTTAGCAAGACCAAGAAATATAAGGCTCACGACGAGCTCAACGAATGCGGAGTAGGCGATACCGTCCGTATCGTCGAGACAAGAAAACTGTCCAAGGACAAGAATTGGCGTTTGTTGGAAATTGTCGAAAAGGCTAAGTAGGAGGAAAGCGCAATGATTCAGGTACAAACAAGACTTAAAGCTGCCGACAACAGCGGCGC
>CANQNJ010000074.1 GCA_947625185.1 uncultured Clostridia bacterium | reverse complement strand
AATGAAGTCCCCCTCTACATGGTAAAGCATCAGGTGCGCCCCGGCATCACCGGCTGGGCGCAGGTCAACGGGTTCCGGGGCGACACGTCCATCAAGGGCAGGATCGAACATGACGTGTACTACATTGAGAACTGGAGCCTCGGTTTTGATCTGCAAATTCTGATAATGACGGTGTTCGGCGGCAAGTTCTTAAACGATGAACAGCTTGCGGAAACGCAGAAAGCGAGGCGGTAAAGATGGAGAATAAAGTCCTCTTTACCGCCTCTACTTATTCTCATATTCTCAATTTTCACCTGCCCTACCTCGAATGGTTCCGGCAGCAGGGCTGGATTGTTCATGTGGCCTGCGGGGGCGAGCCTGCACCCATCCCTAATGCCGACAGGGTGATACCCATGCCTTTTCAAAAGAGCATGGGGTCGCCGGATAACTTTAAGGCGGCGGCGACGTTGCGGCGGATGATCCGGGCTGAGAACTACACGCTGATCTCGACCCACACCTCACTTGCCGCTTTCTTCACGCGTCTTGCGGTGAAGGGTATGCGGGATCGTCCATTGGTAGTCAATACCGTCCACGGCTACTTGTTCGACGAAAGCACACCGGCGATGAAGCGAAAAGTCCTGCTGACGGCGGAGCGTTTGGTGGCAACTCAGACTGATTTGCTGCTGACCATGAACCAGTGGGATTATGAGCTGGCCCGGCGAGAAAAGTTGGGGAAACGGGTGGTACATATCCCCGGCATGGGAGTGGATTTTTCCCGGCTGGATCAGGCTGCGCCCGAAGCGGGAGCACAGCTGCGTACAGAACTGGGAATACCCAAAGATGCTTTTGTGCTGATCTACCCGGCGGAGTTCTCCAAGAGGAAGAGCCAGGAGGTGCTGCTGCAGGCCATGGCGTTGCTGCCGGAGTATGTCGTACTGGTCCTTCCGGGACAGGGAGCGTTGCTGGAGGATTGCAGGCGGCTTGCGGCAGAGCTCGGCGTGGCGCGGCGCGTCATCTTTCCCGGTCAAATCCGAGACATGGGGCCGTGGTACGCGATGGCGGACGTGGCGGTGACCGCCAGCCGCAGCGAAGGTCTGCCGTTCAACGTGATGGAGGCCATGCATCGCGGCCTGCCGGTGGTGGCCAGCCGGGTGAAAGGGCACACCGATCTGATTCAGGATGGCGTGACCGGTCTGCTGTACTCTTATGGCAGTACGGATGCCTGTGCGGTGGCAATCCGACATTTGGTAGAATCCGTTTCTTTGCGACAGAAATTAGGGCGGAATGCGCAAGAAGAAGTGGAACAATACGACATTGGCCGTGTGATACCGGAGATCACACGGCGATATAGCGAACTGCTGACAAGGCCCATCAAAGATGTCATATATAGATCCGGATAGTGGTGTATCTCTCTCTTAACTTCAATTTTATAAGAAAGGCGACCGCTTTTCAGCACCTTTTCATTTCTGCTTGTGCCGAAATTTTAGCGGTCGGCATGGTGATTACTATGAAAGATGAATTGGCTGTAATAAGGACAATTTCTGCGGTTTGCGATACCGCCAAATCAGTTAGCAGGTCGTTCCGAGAGACAGGGCTTATCCGTAAAGGTCAGCGTGATATAATGCGTATTAAGATCGATGCGGCTCGCAAAGCGTGTGAAAATGAAGAAGCTGCCAGGCTATTTGAGTATAATCTTGATTTGCTTGAGCGGGCAACCAATTATATGGAGTCAAAGCATCTCACCGGCATAGCGAGAGAGGAGGCCGAAGAACAGTACAATATTCTCGCCCGTAAATTGCGCGAAAGCTTGGATGATTTTTGTAGAAAGCATCCAGGTAAGTTGTAACAACAAAAACAGCTGTATTCTAATTTTTTATGACAGGAAGAGGTGGTAATTATGTGGCTGTTCCGAAAAAGAGACGATGGCTCTGCTCCGATAGAAGAAAGCGATACCGACGGGACCGTTCAAAGCAAGGAAGTAAATCCAGAAGGCGGGAGAGGTATTCCACCTCAATTATCCGCAACGGGTGACAATGTTCACTGTGTGGCACCATATACAAGCTGTGAGAAAGGGGACGAATCCCAGAGCATCATTGCACCACTACACAGTTATGGATACCAGTTTACAGGGGAAAAATCGAAGGACTTGATACTTTGTGTGTTGGAGGCAGTCCATACTTGGAAGGCTCACTATAAATTGAACATACCTGATGCTGTGTTGATGGATCAAATTATTGTCTTATTCAATAAGCTAAGAGAAATAAACAGAGACCACTAAAGGGCAACTATCCTCAATTGTTTGTAGATAGAATTTATAGACACAGATGGTCACTATACAGGAGTGGAGCAATGGGGATTCTTTTATTAGTAATACTTGGCGCGCTGGGTTTCGTATCGCTGCTGTCAATATATGCTTCAGCGTTACTCCACAGGATTGGTGCAAACATTGCGTGGCGAAACTTTAAGATCCAGATTTTCTTACTGGAACACAAGCCGATTGTTGTTGTTGCAACATGCCTACTTCTAATTATTTGTATAGGCGGGTTTTGTTTGACATCCTTGAAACACGAAAGCAGCGAAGGGTCTGCTCCACAGGGTATGGCAAGTCCATCGATAACTCCGGAAAAAGAGTCTACATACGAATTCATTGTGAAAGACTGCACATGGGACGAAGCGTTCTATGAAAGTGTAGATAGTGGAGGGCATTTGCTTACCATTGATTCTGAAGAGGAATATCGGACAGTAATAGGTCTGATTGAGAAGTGTGGATTAAACGGAATCATTTTCTATATCGGCGCAGCGAGGACGCCAGATGGGGTGGATTATTATTGGATCGACAGTGATAGGAACCTCTATGGATCAAGTATCAACGGCCTTCCTTACTGGCTGGAAGGGGAACCCAGTTTAAAGGATGAGAATTTAGGGATACCTGAAGACCGTGCAGAATTTTTTTACTATCATTCAGAATCACGATGGATTTTGAATGACATACCTAACGATTTGCTGGGTGCGGCACCACTGTACAGAGGGAAGATTGGCTACATTATAGAGTATTGAGTGCTTAGAGGAAGTAGTCGAAATCAATCCTGTGATACAAGAACATATGCGCAAAATCTTCGGAACAGCCAACGCAGTCCTTTGGTCTTGAACTCTTGTAAAAGATGTCGTAAAATGGAGGAAACAAGGGTAAGGAGCGAAGATTTATGAGCCCGATTGAAATCATATGGGAAGTTGTATCCTCTAAACTGGAGGATACTGAGTTTTGGCCTTCTATCGTTGTCGGTGCAGTGATCTTTCTCGTACTATTAGGGCTATTGGCTAAGCTTAAAAAATGGCAATACAGAGTCGGAGCAATTGCGATGGCTGCGGGGCTCATTGCGGCGGAGTTCAATCTTCTGTTGAAATGGCACTATACGTCTATGTATCTTCTGGCGGGACTTTTGTTCGGACTCCCAATTCTGTATTTTCTTATCGTTTTCCTGCGGAATCAGTACCAACTTTGTAGAATCGCAAAGCTGAGTAGACAACCAGCCTATGTGGAAGCACTGGAACTTTTAAATACTATAAAGCCAGAGCAGCTTGTTGCCAAACAATTGCAAGTCTATCAGAGAAGGCGTTTTTTTCTACTTGTAAATTTGGGAAGTATTCGGAAAGCAAAAGTGTATCTTGAAGAGATATGCCAGGAAAAAGGGGCCTTTTATCATTTTTCGCTACACATTCTGGCGTTTCGTATAGGCGACCTAAAAACTTCTTTATTTGAGATCCAAGCGGCGGAGGATAGTGATGACCTAAAGGATGATCCATTACTCCAATTTCAGATTATCGTGAACCACGGGGTCTGCTATGCGGCAGAGAAAAATTATCATCTTGCAGATGAATATTATAACAAGGCTAACGCATTCCTTAATGACCATCATCTTCGAGATGAAGAGCTTTTGGAGACTTTTTACTATAATGTAGCTTTTAATCGTTTGCGTCTCAGCCCTGAGACAACAGACTGGCAAACTGCCTTGGATGAATGCCAATCCAAACTGGATATGAAAAAACCAGATGCGCAAATCCGAATGCTGAATCTTCGCCTGGAGCTTCTGCGTCAAACGGAAGCTCCAAGGGAAGTCATAGATGATCTGCTTCAGGAGGCATTTTCAAAAATTACAGGAGGCAAGCTCCCAATCAAAAATCAAGTTATTTTCGCATCAAGCGCAGCCAGAGTTGCTTGGGCAGCGCGGGTCAATCCCATTCCTTGCCTGAAATTTTTATGGAACAATATTTCAGTAATAGAGCATCTGCCTGCCAATCAGAGATATCATGTGTACGCTGAATTAGAGATTTTGTTCCGCGATTTTCATGGGCCGGACAGTGATCCGTTTGCCCCGCTTAGAGATCAGGCATCAGAGTATTTGCGAACCGAGGCGGAGAACGATTTGAGGACATGGCAGAACAGTTTACCGCCGGAGGCAATATACGATCGCTGCTATTGCCTAATAAAAATGGCCAATCTATGTCGAAATCGGACGTCTTATAAACGGGAGAGTGTGGTGAGTCTCCAGCAGAATGCCATCCGTCTTTATCACGATAACGAATTATATTTGGACGAGTTGCGCACACGCCAGGATATTATGGACGAATTGCTGGACGAGCGCAATCGAGACGAGGATTATCGCCCCAAATGCATGGATGAGATGCGCGAGCAGTTATCATCGGCAGAAAACTTATTATCTCAGCTGACGGGTCATCCGGCACTTGTAGAAAGCTATATTCGTTTGGGCTGTTACTGCCTTGACTTAGATGAGTATGAGAAAAGCATCTGCTACGCCCGACTTTTTTGGGAAACCGGAATTTCTGTTCAAAATTTCGCGCCGTGGCTCCGTCGTTATTATGCCATTCTCCTTTTGCACGTGCGGGTAATATTATTTGACAAAGCCATCAAGGAGGCAGTTGCAGATAAGAGACTTTGCTCCTTCGGAGAGGATGTCAAAAACTGGTTTGCTACTTATCCTCAACACGATGGAATGTTGGATGCGTTGCTGTTGGGACGTTTTCTATCTATCCCCGTAGGAAAAACAAAGATTTGGATTCCAAATGGCGGGAGCGAACCAAAAGGACATACCTGGCTTTGGATTCCGCAATTAGAGATAAACATAGATTTGACATATCCTCAGTTTGATAATGACCAACTTTGCCAGCGTATGTTCTTTTATCAAGATCGGCATCCATTTGAAGCGGGAACATCGCTGACTTTGCAAATCAGTCAGCAGATCAGTCATTTTAAGTTTCATGGAATAGTCGTTTCACAGCTGGATAATGAAGTAAGCGCAGAAATGAAGTCGTTGTTGGACATCATATACGACTTCATATGTGACCATATTCCAAAAGACTGTCCAACAATGGAGGAGTTCATCCAACTGATTACGGAATTCATGGAGCCGGTTCCAATACGTTCGTAAATGTTTTGGTGGCTGAGCCCTGTTCTCCGTAATGCCGTCGAGTTTACCCGCCTACTTCAATTACCTTGTAGTTGATACGAAAGTCCTGGATGTGAGAGTGTGAAATATTCTGATGAGATCACTATTGGGGGGGAGATGATGAGGCATTAACAACCATCACACTGGCAGCTGATGATCCAGCGGTAAAATTTAATGTTCCCATTACTGGAGTCAAAGTATTGGAGTTCAGAATCAAGTG
>CANQNJ010000073.1 GCA_947625185.1 uncultured Clostridia bacterium | reverse complement strand
TGCTATTATATTGCAGTTTGTAGGTAGTTCCGGAAATCGTTAGTGATATTATTGCATTTTTACTACTATCAATTTCTATTGAGTTGGTAAAGTCGTCCGATGTTGAAGAGCAGGAACTGTTTTTACTACTTGCTCCGATATATGTTAACTTTGACTTAGATTGAATTGAGTATCCCCCTGTTTTGACTTTAATTAAAAATGCATGCTTTTCAAGTTCTTCTGACCATTCTACTTGATCATTTTCTATAACAACATCAATTGCAGCGCTTTTATCATTTACATTTTCTGCTGCGCTATCCCACATCTTTTGGGCTTCTTCATTTACAATTAGGTAAATACCTTCTTTAATAGATGATGTTGATGTCACTTTTTTAAAGAATGTTTTCTGAACCGGTTTCTCTGCGCCGCACTCGCAATCACCGTTGTCGAAGTTGTGTTGCTCCGGTATGTCTTTATCGCAAATTGTACAATGTCTTGTATGGTAGGTTTCATCAACCTTTTGCGGTTTTTCATCCGAATAAGTGTGACCTATTGTAAGAAAAGAGGCGCAGGCGCTTGTCGTCGTCGATAGAGCGGGCGGGGATTTATGCCGTCCTGCGCAAGGGGTTTCGCCGGTCATATCTATCGGGCGGGCGTTTTGTTATTGACAAATTGGTATGTTGTGTGATATAGTAAATTGCTATGGCGATTATTTATCAAATCATCATCTGCATATGCGCGGGTTTGGGCGCGGGTTTGGGAACGGGCTTCGCGGGAATGTCCGCCGCGGCGGTTATCGGACCTATGCTTATCGTCTTTCTCGGAGTGGATCCTTACACGGCGGTAGGCATTGCTTTGGCGAGCGACGTTCTTGCAAGCGGCGTGTCCACGATCGTCTACGCCCGCAACAAAAATATCGATCTCAAACACAGTTGGATATTGTTTGTGACGGTGGTGGTGACTACTGTCGGCGGATGTTTCGTCGGCGATATACTCAATAAAGCCAGCAGCGGCGTGATGGGCGGCATATCGATCTTCGCCATGCTGTTCCTCGGGATACGCTTTCTCTTTTTTCCGCCCAAAGGCGGCGGCGAAAAAATGCTTAACCTCTCACAAACTCAGCGTATTGTGCGCTCCGTTTTGTGCGGATTGGTGATAGGCTTTATTTGCGGATTTGTGGGCGCCGGCGGCGGAATAATGATGTTGCTGCTGCTTACGAGCATCCTCGGGTTCGACACAAAGACGGCGGTGGGGACAAGCGTGTTTATTATGACGTTTACCGCGTTGACGGGCGCCGTCGGACACTTCGCCATAGACGGCGGACTTGCCGAGCATTGGGTGATACTTGTGTCTTGCGTGCTGTCCACGTTGGTGTTTGCGCAGGTGGCGTCGGTGATAGCCAACAAGATAAAAACCAAGTGGCTCAACCTTATCGTCGGGATATTGCTTACGGCGATGAGCATAGCGATAATAATCGTGGAGTACCTCGTCTGATCGCATAATAATTGATAATATTTCCAAAAAAAACGGGGTTTATCAGCCCCGTTTTGTAATTTACTTATGATAAAATTTCATTTGAGATAGCGTCGATCAGATTGCCCGTCTCCATACGGTATGCTTGCTCTATGCAGTGGAATACCGCCTCGTCGTTGCTGCTGCCGTGACCTTTTATCACGGTTTTTGCCGCGCCGAGCAACACTGCGCCACCGTACTTGTTGTAGTCCATCAGATCCTTTACTTCGTACAGCTTTTTCTTTACCAACAGCGCGCCGAGCTTGGATTTGAAGCTGCTCATCATCGAATTTTTAAGCAGACGCATCAGTTCCAGGCAGGCTCCCTCGGTGGATTTGAGCAGCACGTTGCCGCTGAAACCGTCGCATACCACCAGGTCGAACTTGCCGGAAAGCAGGTCTCGGCTCTCCATATTGCCGACAAAGTTGACGGAAGCGGTGTTGCTGAGCAGTTCGTAAGTCGCTTTTCGCAGGGCGTCGCCCTTTTCTTCTTCGACGCCTATATTGAGCAGCGCCACTCGCGGCTTTTGTACGCCGAACGCCTTGGCAAGATACAGACTGCCCATTATCGCAAATTGTTTCAGCCAGGTCGGATCGCAATCCACATTGGCGCCGCTGTCGCATATGGCGACTATTTTGCCGGGCGCAACGGTGGGCAATATGGGGCAAAAAGCGGGACGCCTGACGCCTCTTATTCGTCCGACGCGCATTACCGTCCCTGCAAGCAACGCGCCTGTGGAACCGATAGAAACTATGGCGCGGGCGCTTTCGTCGGAATGCAACAGCTCCAACGCCTTGTTCATACTGCTGTCGCGCTTGTTTCTGATGGCATCCGTCGGTATGTCGTTGCAGTCGATAACTTCCGACGCGTGCAGTACCGTCAGACGATTGCCGTCAAAGTTTTCTGCTTCGAGCAGCGGCGTAAGCTGCGCTTCGTCTCCCACAAGCACGATCTCGATATCCTTTATTTCGCGCAGAGCGCGCGCAACGCCTTTTACGTTTACGACAGGGCTGTCGTCGCCGCCCATTGCGTCAACTACTATCTTTATCATATCTCATCCTCCGAGGCTCGCCGCGTTCCGACAATGCCGTTGCGGCGTCGTATTTCCGATTTGTCAATATTTTACCATTATTTTTTCGATTAGTCAATATGCGGGTAAAATGTTGTAGAATTATTTAACTTTTATTAAATATTTATTGACTTTTCACGCGCAAAATGCTAATATTGTGAATGTGGCAGCGACGTCGAAAAATCCGCGCCGCGCACACGAATTTTATCATAGAGGCGTGAAGGTATGGTAGAAATCAGAGAAGTAAAAACGCGCAAGGAACGCAAACAATTTGTGGAATTTCCGTTGAATCTGTACAAGGGCAACGAGTATTTCGTGCCCGCGCTGTACGGCGACGAAATGAATATATTCAAGCCCGACTACGTCTATTACGAGCAGGCGGAAGCGGTGTATTTCAACGCATACCGCGACGGCAAGATAGTGGGACGCATTTCCGGAATATTGCAGCGTGCAGCCAATGCCAAGTGGCGTCAGAAGCAGGTGTGCTTTACCAGATTTGACTCCATCGACGATCAGGAAGTGGCGACGGCGCTGCTCCGCGCCGTGGAAGATTGGGGACGCGACAAGGGGATGGAAGAGATAGTCGGTCCGCTCGGCTTCTCGGATATGGAACGCGAAGGCTTGCTTATAGAGGGATTTGACCAACTGTGTACATTTGAGGAGCAGTACAACTATCCCTATTACCAAAAACTTATCGAAAATTGCGGCTACGGCAAGGACGTGGATTGGTTGGAGCATCAGTTGCGCGTACCCGAGGGCGGCTTCGATCCGAAGTATCGCAAGATAAGCGATATGATGCTTGCCAAGCTGGATCTGCATTTCGGCGAGGCGCGCAGTACACGGCAATTCGTCAACAAGTACGCCGACGATATATTCAAGATTTGGGACGAGACGTACGATCAAATATACGGTACCGTACCCGTGACCCCCAATCTGAAAAAGGCGCTCGTCAAGCAATTTAAGCTGCTTATCAACAAAAAGTACCTCAGAGTTTTGTTCGACAACACGGGCAAAGTGGTGGCTTTCGGAGTATTGTTTCCCAATATTTCCGACGCGGTGCGCCCAAGCGGCGGCAAATTGACGTTGCCCTGTCTGATTAGATTGCTTCGTTCGATACGTCACCCCAAGGTGTTGGATCTGGGCGTTATCGGCGTCGCCGACGAATACAAAAATCACGGTCTTTCCGCATCGATGCTCGTATCGCTCGGGGACGCTTTGCAGGACGATATCGAACACGCCGAGACCAACCTCAATCTGGAACACAATATTCCCATTCAGAACGCCTGGAAATACTTCGACTCCGTTCAGAATAAACGCCGTCGTTGCTTTATCAAGAGTCTGGTGTCCGAGCAGTCGTCCGAAGCACAATAAAATAACTTTTATATTTATTTCGATCCCAAGTTTTTGCTTGGGATTTTTTTGGGCTCTATGGCAAAAGTAGGGGTAAAGGAAAATCATTTCTTACAGAATCTTTTTATATTTCTGTCTGTCATTTATTGACAAAGCGGCATATTTATTGTATAAATACATTGCGGTATTTAAGCGTCTTTTAAGAAATGCGCACCCAAATGGCAAAAAAGGCTCTTTCGGAACGTAAAATACCGACAAATACTCGTAAATGAGGTATGTATGAAGAAATTACTGATAGTAACGCTTGCTATCCTGTGTGTCGCCTGTATGTGCATTGCGCTTGCCGCGTGCGACGAAAAACATCAAATGGGCGAATGGATAGAGGAAACCGCCGCCACCTGCACGGAAAACGGCGTCGTCGGGCATTATCACTGCACGCACTGCGACAAGGATTTCGACCGCGACGGCAACGAGATATCCGACTTGACTATCCCCAAGCTCGGTCACGTTCGTCACGAAGAAGTGACCAAGAAAGCCACCTGTACGGAAGAGGGCGTCAGGCTCGTCAGCTGCGAACGCTGCGATATGGAACCCTATACCGAGTCGATAGATATGATCCCGCACAGCTATGGCGATTGGTCGGTCAGCAAGGGCGCCACCTGCACGGAATTAGGCGAAAACAAACGCGTCTGCTCGGTGTGTTCGCACGAGGACGTTGAGCCTATCGACAAGGTCGATCATATGCCTTTGCTTGTCGTCGGCAAACCCGCCACCTGTACGGAAAACGGCGTTTCCGACTGTTATGTTTGCTCTATGTGCGGCAAATACTCTTCTACCGAGAACGGCGACTTTGTACTCCAATCGCAAGAGGAAGCGCAAACGGAGCTAATCTCCGCCGGTCACAGCTATGAAGGACAGCAGTGGAATACTTCGCAGGAAGCAACTTGCCAACAACCGGGTCAAAGAGAACGGAAATGCGCCGTTTGCGGCGAAGCCGAAGTAGAAACGGTGCAAAAGAAGGAACACTCTTTCGGCGATTGGTCGGTAGTCACACCCGCCACCTGCACAAAGCCCGGTCTGGAAAAGCGCACCTGCACGACGTGCGATTCCGATATCGGAGAACCAGCGTCGGAGACGCAAGTTCTGCTCGTCGACGAAACCGCTCACACGGCCGTCCCCGTTGAGGGCAAAAAGGCAACGTGTACCGAGGCAGGCTTGACTCAGGGCAGCGTTTGCTCGGAATGCGGTACGGAATTGGTTAAGCAGAATACCATCGAGCCCTTGCAACACCAAGGTCCGTTCACTTATGAGCAGGCGGATAACGGTAAGTTCGAACACCATATCAAGAAGTGTTCCCGCCCCGATTGTCCCGGAGAGGAAGAACAATGTCAAATAGAAATTACAAACGACCGCAAGGATTGTACCGTAGAGGGTACCTCGACGCGCAGTTGTCCGCTTTGCCACTACTCCAAAACGGAAACGCTTGCAGCCGGCGAGCATAGCTGGGACGCGGGGCAGATCACCAAGGAAGCCACCTGCAATGCCGACGGCGTGATGACTTATACTTGCCAATTCTGCAATACGACGAAAACAGGCAGCATTACGGTGCGTCCGCCGCACGTTACGGACGGCGAATGGAAGTCGGAGAACGGCAAGCATTTCCACCTTTGCACGCAATGCAACCAACATCTTGATGAGGACGATCATACTCCTTCGGAGGGGTGGAAGCACGATGGCACAGACCATTGGCACGAATGTGAAGTATGTCATACTCGCACGGACGTGACGACGCACACTTCTCAAAAGTTGAAAGCCGAGCAAGCTTCCTGCGAAGTCCCCGGCAAGACGGAAGGCAGTTTTTGCCCCGTTTGTCAATATGTGATCCAAGCTCAAAGCGAGATCCCCGCCAAACAACACG
>CANQNJ010000072.1 GCA_947625185.1 uncultured Clostridia bacterium | reverse complement strand
GGGGACAATCAATGAATAACATCCTTTCCGAAAAAGAATATCAAAGATATATCATCGAACGACTTGTGACGGAGAATGGCTATATCGAGCGCAAGGCGGCATGCTTTGATCGTGCGTTTGCCATCGACCGCGAACTTCTGTTCCGCTTTCTCAATGATACCCAGCCCGACACAATGGCGGCGCTCACCAAGATCTTCAAGGACAAGACGGAGGAAACGATCGTAGGCTCCCTCAATACGGAAATCACAAAAACGCGGGGAAGTCTTTTGTCCGTTCTCAAACACGGTTTTGAGATTGCTAATTACAAGTTAAATCTGCTTTATACCAAGCCTGCCACGACTTACAATGCGGAACTCCTCGCCAATTACAATAAAAACATTTTTTCGGTCATGGAGGAAGTGTGGGCAAGCGACGATGAGCGTGTAGATCTCGTTATCTTTTTGAACGGACTTGCCGTCATCTCCCTTGAACTCAAATGCAACTTCGCGGGGCAATCGTATTCGGATGCTATTCTGCAATATCGCACGCAACGCGACCCAAAAACGCGGCTGTTTCGTTTCAAGGCGGGCTGCCTTGTAAACTTTGCAATGGATCTCAACGAGGTCTATATGACGACGAAGTTGAATGGTGCAGACACTGTTTTTCTCCCATTCAATATGGGCTGCGGCGAAGGGATCGACGCGGGTAAGGGCAATCCAACGTATGAGGACGAATACAGCGTCTACTATATGTGGACGGATATTCTGAAAAAAGATATGCTCATCGAACTCATCACGAAATTCATCTTCATCGAGACGAAAGAGGAGACGGACGAACTCACGGGAAAGAAGAAAGTCAAAGAAGCGGTCATCTTTCCGCGCTATCATCAACTCGACGTTATCCGCCGCATTCTTGCCGATGTCGAGGTGAATAAGACCTCGCAGAACTATCTCATTCAACACAGCGCGGGTTCCGGTAAGACCAATTCTATTGCTTGGCTTGCCCACCGTTTGGCGTCTTTGCACGACAGCGACGATAAGATTATCTTCGACAATATCGTCATTGTGACCGACCGTGTGGTGGTTGACAGACAGTTGCAAGCCGCCATTCTCGGCATGGAACACAAAGCGGGAATGATTCGCGTTATGGATGAAAAATGCACGTCATCGGATCTTGCAACCGCCTTGACGGGCAATACGAAGATCATTGCAACGACTATTCAGAAATTCCCCTACATTGTCGATACGGTCGCAGGGTTGAAGAATAAAACGTTTGCCGTTATTATAGACGAGGCACATTCCTCGACGGCGGGCAAAGACATGGCGGCGATCACCATGACGCTCGGCAATGGCGAAGTCGAGTTCGATACGGAAGGTTCGCTCGACGCGGAAGACCTGATTGTCGATGAAATTGCGCGCAACGGCAAACAATCGAATGTATCGATTTTTGCCTTTACCGCTACGCCCAAGGCAACGACTTTGGAACTTTTCGGCAGACAAAATCCAAAAGGGCAAAAACAAGCGTTCCATATTTATTCGATGAAGCAGGCAATCGAAGAGGGCTTTATCCTCGACGTGTTGCAAAATTTCACCGAATATAAGACATATTATCAAATCAACAAGGAAATCGAGGAAGACCCGCGTTGCAAAACTGTTGAGGTTAAGCGGCAAATCGCCCGCTTTGTTGAACTGCATGAAACGAATATCGCACAGCGCATAGAAGTTATCATTGAACACTTCCGCACTACGGTGATGAATGAACTTGGCGGCATGGCTAAGGCGATGGTGATTACCGCGTCTCGCGCCGGTGCTGTAAAATATCATCGTGCATTTGAAGATTATATAGCTAAGAAAGGTTATAATGATATTAAATCGCTTGTTGCATTTTCGGGAAAAGTCAGACTGCCCGATGAAGAGACAGAATATACCGAAAGTTCCATCAATGGTTTCTCGGAAGAACGTTTGCCGCGGGAATTTGAAAAGGACGAAAATAAAGTTTTGCTCGTTGCAAACAAATATCAAACAGGTTTCGATCAGCCTAAGCTTTGCGCCATGTATGTTCTCAAAAAATTGCGCGGAGTAAATGCCGTCCAAACGCTCTCTCGCCTTAACAGAATTTGCCCGCCATTCGATAAAAAGACGTTTGTTCTTGATTTCGTGAATACATACGACGAGATCGTTGCCGCGTTCGAGCCGTATTACACGACGACGCTCCTTGCGAACTCCGTTACGCCGACCGCCGTCTACGACTTGGAGGCGAAACTCGATGGTTACTATATCCTCGATCCATCGGATATTGACTGCGCCGTCGAACTGCTTTATAAAGAGGTAACGTCGCGGGACAAACAGAAGTTGACATACTATTTTAAGCGGGCGCAGGCGCGTTTGGAACAAGCCGGAGATACTTTGAAACAGCTTGAAATTGTCGCCGTTATGCGTCATTTCGTGCGGTTTTATGAGTTCCTCATTCAAGTGTCTTGCTTCGAAGACGTCGATTTGCATAAGAAGTATGTGTTTGTGTCATATTTGCTTTCTTATATAGACATAAAATTGCCGGGCGGTGGGTTCAATTTGGACGGCAAGATCAAGGCGTCTCAATTTGTACAAAAGAAGGGCGAAACCCACGAGAAAGAAAAATTGTATTCCGATCCCGTGATTAAGCTTCCCACGGCAGATACTATTACTTTGCCCGAAGATAAGCAGGAGCGGCTTTCCGTGATCATTGAGGAAATCAATAGTAAGACGGGCAAATCTTACGATAGTGACGTTGTGGTGAAAGCTATGTTGCAGATCAGAGATTTGCTATTGAAATCCGAAAAATTACGCACGAGCGCGCGAAACAATTCGGAAAAGGACTTTGAATTTACTTATTTCGACGATATTGACGACGCGTTGATAGAAGGGCTTGCTCAAAACCAAGATTTTTTCTCGTTGCTTTTGAATAACGATGAGATAAAGCGAGAGGTGTTGGGAATTTTCTTGTCAGAAATTTACAAAAGTTTGCGCAACAGTTAAATACGACACAAAAAAGTTCAATATGTTAATCGGTGGAGGTGAAGTTTTGATTGATATTGTAAAAACTTTTGATGACTTGCGACCATCGTATTATGTATTGCAAAATATCATATGCACAATTAAATGCTTCATTGTGAGTTGGAGGCTTATGACGTTTTGGTTCGGAACATCAGGTGTAAAGATGGTGCATATCAATTGTAATGTGCGTTAATGGTGTAGATATTTCGACGTTCGTTGAAGATGTCACACTGCAACAGAAAGAAGCGCGCGGGTCATTTTACACCGCCTACACTTTTATGCGTGATATTATTTTACACGTCGGTAGCGCAAGCACGGTGTGCGCCCGATGGGTTGTAGCATAATTGTTAATAATACAGGACACATGTTGGCAAGCAACCGACCGTACGCCGGCGGTAGATTTCTTTCGGGGAGAACAATGACACCGTGGTGTTATGGGACGCTCAATCACTTTGCTTCGTTTACGCCAGACGATCGAGTTGTTTGGGTCTGCAAAAACGCCTGTTGCGCATCGTCGTTTGCGTTGTTTTTAGTCCACTTTTATGCATTGCAGAAATAATTCGTAGATTTTATTGACACCGGTTGAGGTATTGCAAAAAACGTTTGCGTTTGATATAATGATTTATATTTTGATAGGAGGTTGCAACAAGGCATTTATAAGTAGATTTTCGTTGCCGTGAAATCCGCAATTTATAATTTCGCATTACTCGACGTTTTAAGAGTGTGAGCATTTGTGACAGCAATGCGGCATCAGAACAGCAGCTTGTGAGTGATTAACGAAAAATATGGAAGATAAAATAAGATTAATAGGAAATTTAAATAATATAACAGAAGAATTAAATTCGTACGGATTACGCTTGACGCGAGAAGAAACATCTGAATTTGTGAATGTGTTGTTGAGTAACAAGTCATATTTGCAAGACGGCGAAATGGCGGTAGAACGCATGGGCTTTCCGGGGAACGGTTTTTCCGATCCGGAAGTGCATTATTTTTTAACTCCGCAATACAACTATCATATAAGCATCGGCAAAACCACATTGCTTATTTTATCGTGGGTGCTTGGCAAGTTTACCAATGATATTTCTAACAAAATATTGGATTTTTGCGGCGTATCTTTTAGGGCGATTACTCCTATCGATGAGGGCAACGGAGAAAAATGCATTGTAAAGGAAACCGCGCTGTACAACAAAGGAGTCGGTGACGAGAATATTTTGGATAAATTTAACGGTGATTGTTGCAATATGGATTTAAAATGCCGACTTAGAGAAGAGGACAAATGCCGTTGCACAAAACAGGATATTAAAAATATTTATGACGGATTTGTGGCAAAGGGAGTATTTCGCAAAACACCGAACGGATATAAATTGACATTTTAACCCTTTTGTTTAAGTCATCCGAAACAATACGGATAGAGCGCGTTTTTGAACCTAACAACAACGCTTTTGCCATTATATGGAATTTCTTTAATATCTTGAATCGATAGTCGTGTACTCTCTTGGTGGTATGCCCGCATCGCGGGCATACCATCTCCATGCTTTCGGTACTAATAGATACAGCAATATTATAATTGTTTTTAATTTTTTATTAGAAAATTCTTAAATCCGGATACCTTGTGATACAATTATCCATATAGCAATTTCCCTTTTTACAGTGATTTTAGCAATACAATTATACACAGAAAAAGAATCTTTGCTCTATCTTTTTACACATGCCCCAACATTTATTATAGTACTGTTTCCTTTCCGATTTTTTTTGGGGGGGGGTATAAACCTACAAAATCAACTTGGTTGCTTTCTGTTTCAGCTGGCTATCCGGCAGGTCGGTATACGTGTCCTTAACGTTGCTGTTGGAGCATTCTACCATTTTATCTTGTGCGCTTTCCGCAACTGTGCGGCTAACGCAGTGGGTGTAGAAAATCGTTCTTAAACCGTATAACTTGTGGTCGAGTGGTGTGGTATAGAATTCTTCTCGAACAACGTCAAGTTTTACCCATTTTGCGACTGTTATTCCATCTAAATACGGCTTTAACATTGCTTTTAGAGAGTAGCTTGTATGTACGCCCTTGCGCTAATGACGGCAATCAGCATATCTTCGTCAATTTTGACACTTTTATATTTGTTCGGTTTCAAATTTACATATAGCAACCGTCAACATGTGTTAAAATCGTGTTCCTGCATAGGAATTCAAAAGTTTCTGTTCTTCTTCGATGGTGAGTGCAACGCGGTGTTTGCACGCATGGTTTTTTATTATTATCATATCAGCGAAATTGTGTTCTATCAAGTGAAAGCGTACCGTCGCAACAAAAATTTACAAATCATCCCGTATACGGTTTTCGTCGTTTTCCTATATTTTCGAAAATAATTTCATCTGGCGGATATTGCCGTTCTTTTTCATTTATTATTTTAATTTGTCGATCGACAAGTTTAACGAAAAGGCTGTCGCGGAAAATTGTCAATCTTCTTCTATACAATTATAATTTCATGCATTTAATGATTTTGCGAAGTATGCACCGAACGAAAGTATGCCCCGAACGGATGCGATTAATTTTAAGTACAGACTTTTGCTTTTGATAAATAATGCTGCTTAATTTTTACAATTTTAAGATTTGTAATACATTGTAACTCCATTACATATAAAAGTTTATGAAAAAATAAAGAAAATTTCAAAAATTTTTGCGTTTAACTTAATTTTTGAGGCAATTAGCAAGTATATATATTAGACAAAACAAACTTAAAATAGAGCGACAATTATTAGAAATGAATTTTAACGAGAAATTCCGGCGTATTGTGGTTCTACTATAAAAAACCTAAGATAACTCTTAATTATTGGGAGGAAA
>CANQNJ010000071.1 GCA_947625185.1 uncultured Clostridia bacterium | reverse complement strand
TACAACGAGATAGTTCACGCATATGCCAACAATATCAATACCGAAGAGGGCGGCTCTCACCTCGAAGGCTTCAAGGCGGCGTTGACCAAGTCCATCAACGATTACGGTCACAAGTACAACCTTCTCAAAGAGAGCGAGAAGCTTTCCGGCGACGACGTTCGCGAGGGGTTGGTTGCCATCATTTCCGTCAAGTTGGAGAATCCGCAATTCGAGGGTCAGACCAAGACGAAATTGGGCAATAGCGAGATGCGTACCGCCGTCAGCCGCGTTGTGGGCGAAGAGTTGTCCACCTTCCTCGAAGAAAACCCCAAGGAAGCGAGAGAATTGGTACTCAAATGCGTAACGGCTCAACGTGCGAGAGACGCGGCGCGCCGCGCGCGCGAATTGACGCGTAAAGGCGTATTGGAGAGCGCTTCGCTGCCCGGCAAACTTGCCGACTGCTCGGACAAGGACCCCAAGCATTGCGAGATATACATCGTCGAGGGCGACAGCGCGGGCGGCACTGCCAAGCAGGGCAGAGACAGGCGTTTCCAGGCGATACTGCCTCTTCGCGGCAAGATCCTCAATGTAGAAAAGGCGCGATTGTCGAGGGCGCTGGAAAACGAAGAGATCAAGGCTATGATAACGGCGTTCGGCTGCGGGATCTCCGACGACTTTGACGAGAGCAAACTCCGTTACGACCGTATCATCTGCATGACCGATGCGGATGTGGACGGAAGCCATATCAGGATATTGCTTATTACCTTCTTCTTCCGTTTTATGCGTCCGTTGATAGAGCAAGGGCATGTGTTTATCGCGCAGCCGCCGCTGTACAAGATAACCAAGAACAAGCAGGAATACTACGCTTTCACCGACGAGGAACGGGACAGAAAGATAGCGCAGCTCGGCAACAAAGGGTTGGAAGTCAGCCGTTACAAAGGTCTGGGCGAGATGAACGCGGAACAGTTGTGGACCACGACTATGAACCCCGAGAGCCGCATTATGTTGCAGGTAACGATGGAGGACGCCTACGAGGCGGACGAGATAGTAAGTTTGTTGATGGGCGATCAGCCCGAACTGAGACGCGAGTTTATAGTAGAGAACGCCAAGCTCGTTGACGAGCTGGACGTATAAGGAGCGGGTTATGGCTAACAAGAACGATATTCAGAATTTCGATTATGTAAGCGCCCTTGACAAAACCACCGTCAAGGTAGTCAAGATGGAAGAGGAGATGAAGAAGTCCTTCATTGCCTATGCAATGGCGGTCAACGTCTCCCGCGCCATTCCCGACGTCAGAGACGGATTAAAGCCCGTTCACAGACGTATTTTGTACGCTATGGGCGAACTGAACCTGTTCAACGACAAACCCACACGTAAATCCGCGCGTATTGTCGGCGACGTACTCGGTAAGTATCACCCGCACGGCGACAGCGCCGTTTACGAGGCGTTGGTGCGCCTTGCGCAGGACTTTTCCATACGTTGCCCGTTGGTAGACGGACAGGGCAATTTCGGCAGCGTAGACGGCGATCCGCCGGCTGCACAGCGTTATACGGAGGCCAAGCTGTCCAAGATAGCTTCGGAGATGCTGCGCGATATAGACAAGAACACCGTAGACTTTTATCCCAACTTCGACAATACTCTTATGCAGCCCACCGTGCTGCCCAGTCGTTTCCCCAATCTGTTGGTCAACGGCTCAGACGGTATAGCCGTAGGTATGGCGACCAATATTCCGCCTCACAACCTCGGCGAAGTTATCAACGGCGCAATTGCGGTACTTAACAACCCCGATATAACCGTAGAGGAGTTGATGAAGATAATCCCCGCGCCCGATTTCCCCACGGGCGGCATCATAATGGGACGCGCGGGTATTCGCGCCGCATACAAGACGGGCAAGGGGACGATACTTGTCCGCGCAAAGACGGAGATAGAGGAACACAACGGACGTCAACGCATAATAGTCACGGAGATCCCGTACCAGGTCAACAAAGCCAAGTTGGTGGAGACAATTGCGGGCATGGTCAAGGACAAGCGCCTCGAAGGTATCGCGGATATACGCGAGGAAAGCGACCGCCACGGTATGCGAATAGTATTCGACCTCAAACGCGACGCCAATCCGCAGGTAGTGCTGAACATGATGTTTAAGCACACGCAGTTGCAGGTGTCCGACGGTATCATACTGCTCGCGCTCGCCGACGGCGAACCCAAGATCCTCAACCTCAAAGAAATTCTTTCCTACTACATCGCTCATCAGCGCGACGTCGTAACGCGCCGCACCAAGTTCGATTTGGAGAAGGCGGAGGACAGACACCACATTATATTGGGTCTGGTAATCGCTTTGGACAACATCGACAGGGTGATACAGATAATCAAGGAGAGCCGCGACCGTCAGATCGCCGCGGAGCAATTGATGAAGGAATTTGCCCTCTCCGAGCGGCAGACCAACGCCATTCTCGAAATGCGCCTCAGCCGTCTTACTCAATTGGAAGTGGAGAGCCTCAAACAGGAACTTGCCGAGTTGGAGCGTCTCATAGAAGACCTGAAAGATATCCTTGCCAAGCCCGCCCGCGTTTCTCTCATCATCGAGAACGAGTTGGGCGAGATACGCGACAAGTATGGAGAGCCGCGCAAGACGGAGATATGCACCGATTACTCCGAGATAGACATAGGCGACCTCATCGAGAAGGAGGACGTCGTTATATCTATGACGCACCTCGGCTACGTCAAGCGTCTGCCCGTGTCGGAATATCGCACGCAGAAGCGCGGCGGCAAGGGAGTTACGGCGCACAAACCACGCGAAGAGGACTTCGTGGAGAAGATGTTCATCACCAACACGCACGACGACTTGCTGTTCTTCTCCAACAAGGGCAAGGTGTACTGTATCAAGGGTTACGAAGTTCCCGAGGCGGAGCGTACGGCTCGCGGCAGGGCTATCGTCAATATTTTGCAGCTTGACCAGGACGAGAAAGTTACGGCGGTCATACCCCGCAAGGAGGACAGCCGCGGCAATCTGATAATGGCGACCAAGCACGGACTTATCAAGAAGACGGCTTTGGAGGAGTTCGAGTCCATCCGTAAGACGGGCAAGATCGCCATCACGTTGCTGGACGGCGACGAACTTATCGGCGTGGATATGACCACGGGCTACGACGAAGTGCTTATGGCAAGTCACGAAGGCAAGTGCATTCGCTTTGCCGAAGAGGATGTCCGCGCAATGGGACGCGAAGCGCAGGGCGTGCGTTCGATGAACCTCGACAAGGACGACTACGTTGTGGATATGGCTATCGCGCGCAACGGAGTGGAAGTGCTTACCGTCTCCGAGAACGGTTTCGGCAAGCGCAGCGATCTCATCGACTATCGTTTGCAGTCGCGCGCGGGCAAAGGCATCAAGGCGGGCGTGTTCAACGACAAGACGGGCAAGCTCGTCAACCTCAAACTTATCGACCCCGAAAACGACGTAATGCTCATCGCTGACAACGGCATAGTTATCCGTATCCGCGCCAAGGATATCTCCAAGATAGGCAGAGACACCATGGGCGTCCGCGTAATGAAGTTTAAGGGTGACGCTCACGTCGTGTGCGTATCCGAAAGTCCCGTCTCCGAGGAATTGGACGACGCCGAAACAACAGAGGAATAGTAATGATCGACTACAAAAAAATAATTGCTTCCAAGATAAAAGCTCCGCTCTCCACGGCGGAGCTTGAAAGTCTTATCGTCGAGACCGCCGACGACGCTTTCGGCGATTACGCTTTTCCGTGTTTCAGGTTGGCGCGCGTAATGCGCATGTCCCCCGTACAGATAGCGGAGAAGCTTGCCGCAGAGACGGAACTTGACGATCACATAGTCAAGGTGCAGGCGGTCAACGGCTATCTCAATTTCTTCGTCAACCGCGTCGAACTCGTCTGGGATGTCGTTTCCGACGTGTTTGCCGCCCGCGGAAATTACGGAAACAGCGATATGGGGTGCGGAAAAACCGTCTGTATCGATTACAGTTCTGTTAATATATGCAAGTCCTTTCACATAGGGCACCTTTCCACGACGGCGATCGGCAGCGCGTTGTACAAGATTTACGGCGCATTGGGATACAAGGTTATCGGTATCAATCATCTCGGCGACTACGGCACGCAGTTCGGCAAGATGATAGTCGCTTTCAAGCTGTGGGGCGACCGCCAGGTCGTCGAGAAGGAGGGCGTGCAGGAACTGCAACGGCTGTACGTCAAGTTCCATCAGGAGGAACCTCTCCATCCGGAATTGACCGAGCAGGCACGCACCTGGTTCGCCCGTATCGAGAAGGGCGATCCCGAAGCGCATGAACTCTTCGAGTTCTTCAAACGCATCACCCTCGACGAGGTCAAGACCGTTTACAAGCGCCTCAACGTCAAGTTTGACAGTTGGAACGGCGAGAGTTTCTACAACGACAAGATGGCTCAACCCCTCGAAATGCTGCGCGCCAAGGGGCTGATAACCGAGAGTCAGGGCGCGCAGATAGTGGACTTGTCCGATTACGGTATGGCTCCATGCCTTCTGGTCAAGTCGGACGGCAGCAGTCTGTATGCCACGCGGGATATCGCCGCGGCAATATGGCGCAAGCGCGAGTACGACTTTGACAAGTGTCTGTATGTGGTGGCGTATCAGCAGAATTTGCATTTCAAGCAATTTTTCAAGGTGCTGGAACTTGCCGGTTTCGATTGGGCGAAGGATCTCGTTCACGTCGCATTCGGTATGGTCAGCCTCGAAGACGGCTCTATGTCCACGCGCAAGGGCAACGTCGTGTTGTTGAAGGACGTCATCGACAAGGCGGTTGCCAAGGCGGGCGACATAATCGCGGAGAAAAATCCCGACCTCGACGACAGAGACAAGGTCGCCGAGCAGGTGGGCGTCGGCGCCGTGTTGTTCTCCGCTTTGGAGAACAGCCGTATCAAGGATATCGTGTTCAGCTACGACCGCGTTCTCAATTTCGACGGAGAGACGTCCCCGTATCTGCAATACACATATGCCCGCTGCAATTCCATTTTAGACAAGGCGGGCGATTACAAGTCGTCGGACGTTTCCGGCGATTACCGTGCGTTGGACAATCCCGAGACGTTGCGCCTCGTCAAGCTGATAGGCGCTTTTCCGCAGGCAGTCAGGGACGCCGCGGCAAAGTACGAGCCTTGCGTAATATCCGCGCTGCTCATAGACGTCGCGCAGGCGTTTAACCGTTTTTATATTGCACATCGCGTGCTTAGCGACGATATCGCCGAACGCAATGCGCGTTTGCAGGTGGTGGAAGCGACCGCCGCGGTATTGAAGCGCGGTCTTAACCTGCTCGGCATCGAAGCTCCCGACAAAATGTAATATCCGCCGTCCGCTCGGCGCAGACTCGACCGTTTGCGCTTTCTGTGCGGACGGCGTTTGTTGCATAACGAGAAAGTAAGATAAAATTTTGTAAATTTGTAATCCGACGCAGATATTTTGCGCCAATTTTTTGCAATAGCATTTACAAATTTGTAAAAAATGTATATAATAAAATTCCGCGGCAATGGATATTGCCGTCTATGCAAAGGATAAATCAATGAGAGAACCGGACGAAATAACACAATATTTGGTGGATGTGCAACGAGGCGGCGACGCTTTCGAACCCCTTTACAATGTAATTGCGGGTCACATTGCGGATATCGCCCGATTTAACCTCAACAATAAGAGCCTCATTCCCGATGCCGTTTCGGAAACTTTTGCGCGCATTTGGACGCATATAAGAAGTTTCAATCCCGAGCATAGCGGTTACAATTGGGTCTACAAGATCACTCAGCACGTTTGTTGGACTATCAATCACAACGAACGCCATCACACGGGTGTGAGCATAGATGATCTGCCCGTCAGGGATCCCGTCGATCGGTACGACCGCGCCGAGACCAAGATGGACCTGACTTGCGCGATCCGTCAATTGGACAAAACAAACCGCAAGATAGCCATTCTCAAATACTATCGCGATTATTCGCAGAGGAAAATCGCCAAGATTTTGCATATGTCGCCATCCGCCGTATGCCAACGAGTTACCCGTATCAGAGAATTTATTGAAAAATTTTTCAAGGAGAACTGAATTTTTGTCCCC
>CANQNJ010000070.1 GCA_947625185.1 uncultured Clostridia bacterium | reverse complement strand
GGAAACACTCTGTTGCCGCGTTCCGTTTTGAGAGCAAGTCCTCTCGAAGCGCAGAAATCCATCGTATCGGCGGGAGAAAATTTATTGACTGCGCCGAACAAAAATTTGGGATTGGTAGCCACGTTGGAGAAGAAATCCCTTGTGCTGCAATCGTTTGTGACATTGCACCGCCCCTTGCCGCTGATATACAGCTTTTTGCCCAACTTTTCATTCTTTTCAAATAACGTCACGGGGGCGCCGTTTTGCGCAGCGCTTATCGCTGCCATCATCCCTGCGGGCCCGCCGCCAACGACGGCGACTCTCATCGTTGCAGCCTCCCAAGCAAACTCATCTGATCGTCATCCGTCCGCGTAATGCGCAAAGGCGTAATCGTAATATATCCCTTGCTTGCTATTGCTACGTCGGTATCTTCTTCGGAAACGGGGTTGCGCTTGCCCACTATCTTAACCGTCCCGTCCTCCGTCGTTTCACATCCGTCGGTGAAAGAAGGCAGCGTGACGCTTTGAGGGCATACTCTGACGCCGAGAATTTTATCCGCAGTAAGATTGGGGACGTTTATATTCAGCAACACATTCGGGGCTATCGCCGAAACAAGTGTATCCAGATTGTCCGCAACGTATTTTACAGCGGAATAAAACCCGCCGCCGCGTTCCAAACGCGACAAAGCGATACTTTTCACTCCGCACAAAGTTCCCTCTTCCGCGGCGCCGACCGTTCCCGAACACAATATCGAACGACCGAAATTGGCTCCGTTATTGGGACCGGTGATCAATAAATCGAACCTTATGCCTAATTTCAGAACGGCAATGCGAACGCAGTCTGCGGGCGTACCCGAACAAATATATGCTTCCCGCGCGCCGCAATAAAACGCAAGCCTCTTAAAAATCAGAGGCTTGTTGTAGTTCATCGCGTGAGCAAACCCCGAGCGCTGACCGTCGGGCGCAACGACATAAACGTCGTGTCCGATCCGCGACAGCTCGCAACACAATATCTGCAAACCGCTGCTGTAATATCCGTCGTCATTTGTCAATAAAATTTTCATCAGAGATTTTTCAAATACTCCACTTCGTTTTCCGTTAAAAATCTGTAATCGCCGCGTTTCAGTCCGCCCAGACGCAAATCGCCGATTGCGACGCGTTTAAGAAACTCCACTTCCTTGCCCACCGCTTCGAACATTTTCTTGACCTGCCTGTTCCTACCCTCGTGGATAGTCACCTCGCAACGGGTATGATGAACGTCACGTTGGAGAATTTTGACGCGCGCGGGCGCTGTTTTCACGCCGTCGATGACAACGCCCCTTTCCAATGCGAGGCGCTCCGACTCCGCAAGAGATCCCGATATGCGGGCGATATACGTTTTATTTACCTCATTGCGCGGATGCGTAAGTCTGTTGGCAAGTTCGCCGTCGTTGGTCAGTATCAACAGCCCCTCGGTATCGTAATCCAAACGCCCCACGGGATATACGCGAACGTTGACGTGAACAAGGTCCATAACCGTCTTTCGACCGAGGTCGTCTTTGACTGTTGTAACGTACCCCTTTGGCTTGTGCAACAATATATAGCAATCCTTTTGCTTGTCTCCGACGCGTTTGTCGTTGACGAGTACATGATCGCCTTCTTTTACCGTTGCGCCCAATACCGCCACCTTGCCGTTGATCTTAACGGCTCCGTCGACAATAAGTCTGTCGCATTCCCGACGGCTTGCCACGCCGCAATCCGCCAGATATTTGTTTAGTCTGATCATATTTTAGTCCTGTTTTTTGCGATTACGTTTTATCAAATGCAAATTCTCTGCATTATAATCAATAATTATATATTACAATGTTTTTTACAAAAAATCAAGTATTTGTTTTGCGAGGGCAACGATGTCCGCGCATTTTGTATCGGAAAGATAATATACGGATCGTGAAGTCCGTTCGTAAACGTCCGCCGCGCGCTAAAAGGCTAAGAATATCGACTAAAATTTATTATATTTTTTCGGAAATTGGACGCAACGAAAATTTTGCATTTGGCTCCGTGCATGACAAAGCTCCGATCGCCGCATAAAAACAGCCGTCGGAGCGCAAGGTTTGTCAAACAGATTATGTTTACGACGCAATGAAAACTAATGGAAAGAATCTGCGCCGGAAAATTTCGTCAAGGGTTGCGTATATATTGAGTTTTCGTTAAGAGTAACGGTAAGTTGCGGCGTTTCCGATTCCATATCAACGCGGGCGAGTATATCTTCTCCGTCGGCAACGGGATAACTGAACGACTTCGGACTGTAATAATAAGTTTTCTTGCCCTTTTCGAGGCGAACGCCACAGATTTTGTTTTGCGGAACAACGGTTTGCATATGATAAGCGTCAAACGCCGCGTCAAGCATTTTCGCCGTCTCTTCGAACATCGGACCGCAATTCAACACTACCGTCACCACCTGCATTCCGTCACGCGTTGCGCTGCCGACAAAACACCGACCGGCTTTCTTGGTATATCCCGTTTTTACCCCGTCCGCGCCGAAATAACTGTTGAGCAGTTTGTTTTTATTTACGAGAACGCGCTCGTATTCCATCCCCTCGTTGGATATGCGCGCGGTTTTGGAAGAGACGATCTCGCAAAAATCGCTATTGTCCAAAGCGGCGCAGGTAAGAACTGCCAGATCGCGAGCCGAAGTATAATGATCGTCGTCGGGCAATCCGTGAGGATTGACGAAGTTGCTGTCTTTGCAGCCGTATTCTTTTGCGGTTTCGTTCATCAATTTCGCAAAAGAAGCGACGTCTCCCGCAACGTGCAATGCCAATGCCGTTGCGCTGTCGTTACCGCTGCGCAACATCAACCCGAGCAGCAGCTCCCGTACCGTAAGATGTTCGCCTTGGCGCAGATAAATCGACGAGCCTTCTATCCCGACAGCTTCGGACGGTATCTCGACTACCGAGTCGAGATCGGCGTGTTTAAGTACGGTGAGCGCCGTCACTATCTTGGTGGTACTCGCCATAGGAAGGTGCATATCCGAATTCTTGGAGTACAATATTCTTCGGGAAGATTGCTCCATTACGACCGCTGCTTGTGCGGACGTCTGAAAAGTCTCCGCATGCGCAAAAGTCGCCATTGCGGCAAATCCGAGACATATACACAACGCCGCTACGAGCGTCACATAAAAAAGAGACCTCTTCATATCTATGCCTTGAAGGTATTGACTACATCCTTTGCCACATCGAATATCTTCTCTATCGTGTCGGATCTGTCGGCGTCGATAACGCGGACGCCGCCCTCGCTTACGACGAGAAAACATACGGGAGTCAGGGTCGCGCCTCCGCCCGATCCTCCCGCAAAATTGGCGTCTGCTCCGTCACGGGCGAAACCGCGCTTTGCCGCTTTGTTTCCGTACTCACCGCCGCCCGCCATAAAGGCAAAAGTGACCTGCGATACGGGCAATATCGTGGTACCGTCCATGGTTACAAGCGGCTGTCCGATGATCGTGTTGACTTCCGCAATTTTGCTGAGATTTGTCACCGCCGTCTCTACTATTTCTTTGATTTGCGTGTTTTCCATTTTCTTACTCCTTGTTTTAACAAGCAAAATGATAGTTCTGCAACGCTGACATTGATCAACAGACATATCCGCACGCAACTCTCATTTAATGTTCCGACCGATTCGGAATAAATTTGACAGTGAAATAAATTGCACGCCGTAACTGTCGCCAAAGCCAAAACAGCATTTTGTATCGCCGTATACTGTGATACTGAGGCAAAATTGTTGTAAAACCAAACAGCCACCTTCTCAACGGTGATACATTTTATCAAGTCGATGTTGCTCTTTTTGTCAATGGATCTTAACTCGACATCCGTCGATACCGTCCCCTCGCAATGCAATGAACCGCCTGCAAGTCGGACATTTTCGTTAAAAACCTTTATCGCTCCCACTCCAACCTTTATATCGGCGGACATACGGCGCAAATACAGCGTTATGTCTGCTTTAAGGTAAATCGGAGAAAAAGCAAGCAATAAAAACAAAAGCGTTGCAGTAACAACTATCATCGGTGATAGTTTGTTTACAATTGTTTTTTTTATGCAATTTTGATACTTTGAAATATACTATGTCTAAAATAGTAATCTTCAAAACGCTTATTTATGAACTAATTCAAGCCTTATCGATGTACAAATGAGTAAAAAATGTTGCACTTGTTAAAAATATAAACTAAATTTCGAGCGACATTCCAAGCGAATCTGTCGAAAAATGCGACGGATTCACTTGACAACACCGCTCTCGATCAGAATCATCGGCACGAGCATCTCGCGGGTGAGCGCCGTGTGATGTCCCTTGTGGTAATGCGGATCGGACTTTGGCAAGATAAACATTTTGTTCGTATAAGTGCCCGACGCGACAAAGTCTCCGAGCAGATATCCGTAATCTCCCCTTTTGCCGAAATAGTTGTGCCTGATAAGGTACTTTGTGGAAAACAGCACGAAATCCTTGCCGTACTTGGCGCGAAAACGTTTGGCGAATTTACGCTTCATACCCTTTTTAACGCGAAAACAAGGTGATCGGCTATCCAGATACGGCGGACACTCCAACATATGATCGAGTTCCTTTTCCTCACGCCAATCCACATACCCCTCCACGTCCACCTGCCCGTGGTCGGCGGATACGATAAACAAGGTATTCTCGCTGTTTGCGGCAAGATCCCGCATACCTTCGGAAATTTGTTGCAGCAGCGCCTTGGTCTCGGGACAGGTGACGCCGTTGTCGTGCATACAGCCGTCCGGTTGAGGGCAATAGGCATAAACGAAATGCTTGCCGTTATCATTGCACACCTTCTTCACAGCGTCGAAAAATTCTTCGACCGAGGAAACGACCGTGTTGTACTCCTCTTTGCAATGCACATATTGCGGATTGACGGTGCGGATCTGATAATCGGCGCGCGTCGCGTGATAAAAATATCCGTCGCGGTAATCTTCCAACGGACTGTCGAAAACGACTTCTTCGCCCGTTTGAGAATCTTTATTCAAAAAAATATCCACATTTCGTCCGATCTCGTCAAAGTGCATACTCCACCCAAGCCAACCGTGTTCGAGAGGCAGTTTATTTGTGCAAAGGCTTGTCGTCGCGTTCGTCGTCGTGGACGGAAAAGTAGACGTAAGCGTCTGCGCGATATGACGCCGCAAAAAGTCGTCCTCGGGCAGATTGCGCTCCAACGGATTGACGCCCATTCCGTCAAAACAAAGGTACACCACGTTTTTGTAGTCGTGTTCCAACTTCTTTTTCAGTAAAGGCAGCGTGGCGTTGCCGTTGGGCGCGCCGAGAAACTCCGCCAAAGTCGCGGATATATTCAAAATACTGTGTTTCCAATCGGGTTTTATCAATTTTTGCCTCATAACTTCTCCTTATCGTTCAAGAATTGAAAGCCAACAATCTTTTACGGCGCCGTATTCCGTGGTCGTTTTGATAAGCTTGTAATGCTTGAAACCGCATTTTTCCTGTTACTCTCATAGATCGGACGTTATCGACAAAGTGTCCGCATACGATAAAATCCAAATCGAGATCGTCAAATAAATATTTAGTTGCGGCTTTTACCGCCTCCGGCATAAGACCGCGCCACCAATAATCTTTGGAAAGAACAAAGCCCAATTCTCTGCCGCGCTTGCTTTGAAATTCGGGCAACTCCCCTTCGTCGTACTCCTCTATCCCCAATGATCCAATGACTTTACCGTCAAATTCCAATGCGAAAGTTTTCTTCTCCGCGATAAAACGTTGAAGTACGGCAAGCGAAGTTTCTTTGTTCTCGTGCGGGATCCAACCTGCCATCTGACCTACGCCGTCCGCCGAGGCGTATTCGTAAAATTCGTCCAAATCGTCCATTGTCCAGGGACGTAATATAAGCCTGTTTGTGCGCAAGATTACCTTGCTGACGTCGATTTCTATATTCACCCGACTACATCCTTTATAAACCGTGTGGCAACATTATATCAAATAGTCTCGGCTTTTGCAATGCGAAATGAGCATAAAAAAAGTCCCCCAACCACAACATTGCGTAATCGAGAGGCTTTGGTGGGAGGAGATGGATTCGAACCATCGAAGTCGTGGACGGCAGATTTACAGTCTGCTCCC
>CANQNJ010000069.1 GCA_947625185.1 uncultured Clostridia bacterium | reverse complement strand
GCGCAATTGCTGTCGGATAACGAATATACCGTCAAGGTCACATACACTTACAATCTCAACGACGGCAAAAAGGACATTGTTGTAGTCAAGGATTCAACGATAAGCACCCTTGCCAAGATTGCTCCCTCTGTGGAGATTACCACAGACAACTCGACAAAAGAGGGCTTCGGCTATACGATAACGGAAAGGGATACCGACGATGTCGGCAGCATAACCAAGGTAGAGCTTTGGCACAACGGCGAGAGCGTGCAAGACCTCGGCACGGCGTCGGAAGGAACGCTTGCGCAATTGCTGTCGGATAACGAATATACCGTCAAGGTCACATACACTTACAATCTCAACGACGGCAAAAAGGACATAGTTGTTGTCAAGGAGTCAACGATAAGCACCCTTGCCAAGATTACTCCCTCTGTGGAGATTGCCACGGACAACGCAACAAAAGATGGCTTTGGCTATACAATTGTGGAAACGGATACCGACGGGGTAGGCAGCATAACCAAGGTAGAGCTTTTGCACAACGGCGAGAGCGTGCAAGACCTCGGCACGGCGTCGGAAGGAACGCTTGCGCAATTGCTGTCCAATAACGAATACACGGTAAGGGTTACATATACTTACAATCTCAATGACGGCAACGAAGACATAGTCGTTGTCAAGGATTCGACGATAAGCACCCTTGCCAAGATCGTGCCGACGGTGGAGATTGCGGATATGGAGCCGGCAGTTGACAGCTTGTCCTTTGACGTGGACGTCACCGACGACGACGGCGTGGGCGAGATCACGGCAGTAGAGTTGCTCAGCGGCGAACAGACCGTCAAGACGGGCGACAAAGATACGCGCACCTTCCGTCAGCTGCAATCGTACACTTTGTACACGTTGCAGATAACCTACACCTACGATCTCAATGACGGCGTCGGCGATCAAACACTTGTGGTAAAGCAAAGCGAGCATACTATGCCCTTCCTTGCGGTAACCGGGACAGACTGCATCAATTCTCAGGCGATCTCCGAGGGGGACAAGATCACCCTTTGGATAGATATCGACAACCCCGATAGACTCGACCCCGATCAAGTCAAAGTCAACGGCTTGTGGTACAATGTATCCGTCGCGGGCGTAGGCGCCAAACGTATTGTGTTGGAGTTCGTCAGTCAGGGACAATTTGCCGGCGGGCAAACAACTTTCACGGTGGAGCAGATCGAGGGCACGATAGACGGTCATAGGTATGTGTTGGATATTCTCGACAACAACACGGACTCCTGCTTTGTCAACGGGGATATAACCGCCGAGGATATGTACTTTGAGGACCAAGAGGGCAATCGCGTAGACTTCCTGTATTGCACGGCGCAGCCCGATACGTCTCGCTATTCCTACACGGTCGGCGGCAGACCCGCCTACCTGCATGTGGTATTCAACAACCCCACCGGCTACAATATCGACGGTATGGAGTTCAATTGGGGCGCTGTTGTGACGCAGATGTCGGATAGCAGCAATGTGCGCATTGCTTTGCAGGATATCACAGTCGACAGCAATAGTCTGTGCAATACGCAATTGAACAAATTCTCCTATCACAATGAGTATCTTTCCAAGGAGAAGTCTATTGCGGAATTCCGTTGCATTGCAAGGGCGGTATCCATCCCCGATCATTTCGAGACGGACCAATACGGAGAGTTTGTCCCCGTCACCGAAGCGGACGACCTGCTGGCCATGGACGGAGATTTCCGTTACAAATTGATGAACGACATCGACCTTGCCGGCAGGCATTGGCTCCCCAAGGACTTTGTCGGGGCGTTTGACGGGCAGAACTTCACCATCCGCAACCTTACCAATGTCGCCACCTACAACAATGAGGACGTATCCATCGGTCTTTTTGCCAATGCAAGCGGCGTCATAGTCAACCTCAGGTTGGATAACGTGCGCATTTTCGTCACAGTCAACAACGGCTGTGCGTATGTCGGCGGCATTGCGGCGTTCGGCAGTGACGATTTGTATCTGGGCAATGTCTCCGTGAACGGCGACATATTAGTCACCCCCACGGGCGACAAGGCGTCGCAGGTCGGCGGCGTGATCGGCAATTGCTCCGATGCCAAGCTGCGCAGTGTATACGTCGATTGCACGGCAGAGATCGTCGGCAGCCAAGGCAGCGTCGGCGGACTGATAGGTTATGTTGCCTATTCTGTTGTTGCCCTGACGGATTGTCACAGTCTTGGGTCGATAACCGGCAGTTACGCCGGCGGTTTGATCGGACAATTATACGATTACGTCTCATTGACGGTAAGCGACAGTTACAATGAGGGAGAAATCTCCTCTGTCTCGCGAGGAGCGATCGGCGGTCTGGTCGGCGGAGAGATAGATTACAATCTCCTTGTCAATATATATAACAGTTACAACAAGGGTAACGTCAGCGGCGTCGGCATAGCCGGCGGTTTGATCGGTGGCGGTGATACTTACAACATCAACGACATCAATAATATCTACAACTGTTATAACCTCGGAGATGTAAAAGGCGGAGATTATGTCGGCGGTTTGATTGGTGAGTTTTATAGCACTATAAATATTAATTACAGTTACAATCAGGGCAATATACACGGGAGTAATTATATCGGCGGCTTGATTGGAGGAGCATACGGTGCTAATATCTATAATAGTTATAATCAAGGCAATGTAGACGGTGACGGCGGGGCAATTGGAGGTATTGTAGGCGGTAGCATTAATTTGATTATTGCGTATTGCTATAATGCAGGAGATATCACCTCAAACTATAATAGTGGCGGTGGATTATTGGGGAACATCGGTACTGTTTCCATCACCGATAGCTACAACGCCGGCAGTATAAGAGGTTACTACCTCGGTCAGTTAGTATCTGGTTATGGAAACGCAACGATAACCAACAGTTACAATGTCGGCGAAGGAGCGGCGCAGGACGAGTACTACTTGCCCACCGTGCAGGAAGCCATCGACAAGGCTTGCAAAGCATGGGACAGAACTGTGTGGGACTTTGAACACACCCTCGACGGCGGTCATCCCACGCTGATATCCAATCCGCCTCAACCCTCCGACTAGGCGTAAGTCAAGTCGCAGCGGGTATTCGCCGCAAAACGGTTTCAATGCGCACCATTAAAGGCTCCCCTTCAAGTGGAAGCGGGCGTGGCGCGGAAAGTCCATAACAACGTTTCGGAGTTGCCTGTCCTGAGTGCAAGTGGGTCAATCTCGTATAGTAATAAAAAAGCCGCCCTTTCTGCCCCTTTGAGGGGCATAAGGACGAAGGACGAAAAAGGCAATCTCCACGGTGTGGAGTTGCCCGTCCTGAGTGCAAGGATGCGCTATTTCTAAGGCGCATCCGCAGCATTGGGACCACAAAAGGGTACCCGCGCAGTGTGAATGTCACTGCGCGGGAGAGGAATAGCGGAGCGGTAGCGGTACCAATCGCATATATGCGGTTGGTGCTACCAAGCGACAGCTATGACGAGGTGGAAGGGTTTGACCGGGTGAGTTTACTAAACTCTTCGACCTCAACTTTGCGCTCCACGCAAAACTTCACTGTGCGTAAGCACAACTTCACTGCGCAGCAACTTCACACGGCGAAGCCGTACTTCACTTTTTGGGGGATTTTATCCCCAAAAAAAAGATTTGCCTCTTATAACGGCAAATCTCATATCTTTATTGTTCAACAACCACGTTGACAGTTACGGCTATCTCGGCGTACAGTTTGACGGTGGCGGTGTAGCTGCCCGTAGTGCGGATCGGGTCTTTGAGGATGACCTGTTTCTTCTCCACGGGGTAGCCCATTTTGGTCAATTCTTCGGCGATTTCCTTATTGGTAACAGACCCGTACATCTTTCCTTGCGAGCCGGTTGCGGCGGTTATGCGCACGGTTTGTCCTTTGAGGCGCGCCGCGTCCTCTTTGGCTTTTTGCAGTTCGGCGGCTTTTTGTTTCTCCACGGCTTTGTTGTGTATCTCCACGGAGTTGATTTTGTCCGCCGTTGCGATGACGCCAAGCCCGCGTTTCAGCAGAAAATTGTTGGCGTATCCGTCGGATACGTTGACGATGTCGCCCTTTTTGCCCTGACCCTTTACGTCGGCGAGTAACAGTACTTTCATTGTTGATATGCTCCTTTTGTCAACGCAAGATATTTCTTCGGTAGTTGCAGTATACCACAAAAGTATGCCTTACGTCAATAGTACGCGGTATTGTTTCGGTGCAATTGGGCAAACTTAGCATAGGAGGTGATACTATGAAGAATCAACAAACGATTATGTGCGACGTATGCGCTTGCAGATATCACGACGGCGTTCAAAGCTGCTGCAAGCTGTCTCAGATCACCGTTACGCCCTGCGAGGATTGCGAAACGGCTCACTACTGCGGCAATTACGAACATAAGTAATGCTTTTCCCCGAGTCTTTTCGGGGATTACATAGGTCATTTGATTGACAAATTTTAACGTAATAATTACAATATTATTGTAATTCCCTAAGGGGGCAAGCGCTATATGCTCAATCAGGTACACGGAGCAATCAAGGTCTTTGCAGGCAACAGCAGTCGCAATCTTGCGTTGAAGATTTGTCAACAATTGGATGTAGAGTTGGGCGACTTGGATGTGGGCAAGTTTTCCGACGGGGAGACGAGCGTCAATATTAAGGAGTCCGTCAGGGGTTGCGACGTGTTTATCGTGCAATCAACCAACACGCCCGTAAACGACAATCTTATGGAGTTGTTGCTTATATGCGACGCGTGCAAGCGCGCTTCCGCAGGTCGTATCACCGCCGTAATGCCCTATTTCGGCTATGCGCGGCAGGATCGACAGGCGCACCCGAGGGATCCCATCTCCGCCAAGGTGGTGGCGGATATCATTCAGACTGCGGGCGCCAATCGCGTATTGACGATGGATCTGCACAGCAGTCAGGTGCAGGGATTTTTCAATATACCCGTGGATAACCTGCTCGGTATGCCCGTACTCAGCAAATATATCAAGAAGCGCGGCGTACCCGAGAATCTGACAATAGTCAGCCCCGATACGGGCAGCGTGGTGCGTTCTCGCGCAATGGCTTCTCGGTTCGAAGCGCCTCTTGCCATCATCGACAAGCGCCGTCCGCGCGCCAACGTGATGGAAGTTATGAACGTCATCGGCGACGTCAAGGGCAGGACTTGCCTTATGTTGGACGATATGATCGATACGGGCGGCACGATTTGTCAGGGCGCTCAGGCGCTTGCGGAACACGGCGCCAAGGAAGTTATCGCCTGCTGTACGCACCCCGTGTTGTCCGGTCCCGCCATCGAGCGCTTGCAGGAGAGCGCTCTCAGCAAAGTTATCGTATTGGATACCATCGAACTGCCGCCGGAGAAGCGTATCGACAAGATAGAGGTGGTGTCTATCGCAGATATATTCGCCGAGGCGATCGAGAGGGTGTATACCGACCTTCCGATGAGCAAACTTTTTGAATAATTTTGCATTCTCGCTTGCCGCGAGGCTGCGCCGGAACCGATCTCTTATACAGAGGTCGGTTTTTTTACTTTCTCGCATATTCCGCGACGAATTTGTGACACGTAGGACGGACATCGTTGCTACGGGTCTCGCCATTTACGGACATATTGCAGATTTTTTTCGACAGGTTTTGCCTGTCTTTTTTTATTTGCGTCGTATGTTTATCGTCGATACGGTCAACACTGCACACGGTAAGATTATGAAACGATTTGTTGTGGCTTTTATTCTCGTGGCGGTTATAACCGCCGTACTCACCTACAATATGCCGACGGATTTCGCCGAGGCGGCAAAGGACCTCTCCGCAGACGGGACGGCGTGCATTTATTGCCGCAGTACGGATATGCCCTCTGTTGATATGGGCAGCGGGCGCATAGTGCGTTGCTCGACGCGGCAGCTCGGAGACGCGCTTTCACGATGCGAGGGCATTGACGGCATAAGCATAAGTTTCGACGGCGATATCCGCTTGCTGCAACGCATTGTCGCCCGACTCGGCGTCACTAACCAAACCGTGCAGCGCCTGGACGATTTGACGGTGGTATGCGGTTACAGTCGGGCTATCAGGGGCGGAGTGATCGTTGACGGACGGAAGGTCAACGTGCAGCTTGCCTATCGCGACGGAACAATTACGGTAGGCAGTCCGTTGATATTAGGCGGCTACTGATTGATAGCTTAATTCGGGACTGCCTGCCGTATAAAGGGGACCCC
>CANQNJ010000068.1 GCA_947625185.1 uncultured Clostridia bacterium | reverse complement strand
GGTGGAGATAGCGTGAGTCGAACACGTGACCTCTTGAATGCCATTCAAGCGCTCTACCAACTGAGCTATACCCCCGCAACACATACAGTATACCATTTTACTTTGCTGTTGTCAATCGCCTGTCAATATATTTTGCAAAAGCCGTCCGTCGATAGCGGCGCGTCCGTGCGGAAATATCGCTTGGGTTATCTGCTCTCGCATACGGACGACTCTTTGTGCCCAAATTCTCAACTCCGTTACGTCCGTAATGCCCTCGCCTCTTCGCTTGCAATCAGTCGGTTTATTCAGCTGTTACCGATCAAGCGCCGCGCAAATTGTTCTCCCCGATTGTTATTGCATTATATGTAAAAAAGCCTTTTCCTTTGCGGAAAAGACTTTTTTTGATGTAAGCGCGATATATCGCGTTGCCGAGTCAAAATCGCATTTCGTTTTGCGCTGCCGCCAAACGAACCGTCGGGATATCTACACCCAATCGCCGTAGTGTTCGGTAAGGTTAGACGGATAGGGGTAGGTGGTGCCGAGATCGCTGTTGTAAGTATAAACGAACGTTACTTTGTTCGTCGAGCTAAGGCTTTTGAGGTCACGCAGGTACTCCTCGCTGTTGTAGTTCGTTGCTTCGCCATATATTGTCAGATCAAATCTGTCAAATCCAGGCAAAAGCACGCTCTTTACCGCCCGCGAGGCGGTTTGTATCATTACGCCTGTCGAATAAAGTATTGCCGTACTGCTTGACAGATCGGCGTAACTTACTCCTGCAAACAATCCCGCGTGATTGATATTGGCGTTGTTTCGCACGGAACAGGTAGAGTAGCATATTCCTTCGAATTTTGCTCCTGCGTCCACGATTCCTGCGAATCCGCCCGCATATCCTCCGCCTCCGCCGACGTTTGTCGAGTCAGTGCCGCTTTGTTCGGAGTAGACAGGATAACCTTTTAATACGCCGTCGTCTTTGCCGTCGGCATAGTCGTACAGGTGTTGCGTGTATCCGCCGGAGTAGCAATCCGTGATAGTGGTGCCGCTTCCCACTTCGCCGATAAATCCGCCCACAGTGTGACCGAAAACTTTTACAGCGGCAAAGCTTCTTTTTATATTGCTGTTGTTGGCAATTCCTATCAATCCGCCGAGTATTATATCGCTATCGTTGCTGTTTATGGCGCGATGACGGTAAATAGGACGGAGGCTCGGAATGCTTTCGGCATAGTTGACGTCATCTTTGTTTTCATCGAATATACCGCAGTTTTCTATGGTGGATGAAGCAGCAAACCCGACCAAGCCGCCCATATAGTCGGCGAAGTCTCTTTCGCCGCGGAATGCGGTGGCGTTTACTATGCGGATGTTGCTCAATGTGCTGCTTACCACTTTTCCGAAGAGACCAACGCTTGTAATTCCTTTGTCATCGGCTATGGCGTCGCGACTGAGATACATGTTGCGTATCAGACATTCGTATCCGTTGTAAGAACCTTTGTAGTTCAGCGCGGGCATAAGCCTGTCATCTATCATTCCGCCGCCGGCAAGCAAATAATTATCTTTTTCAATGTCGTTTTCATTTTTTTTAATGTCGTTATCGCTGTATTGTTTAAAATCAATATCTAACAATTGTCGAAAATGAGCTTGTTTGACATTGGCGATACCTTTGCGATTTTCGCCGTTGGTATAGCAGTGTATGTTGGACAGATGTCGTGCAGTGCGTATCACAACGGTGCCAGCCCAATTTTTTGCGTCTGTCGGCGGAAGTTTTGCCGCTTTGACGGGAGCCGAGGATCTGCCGAGTATTTCCAATCCGCCCGTACGGTGTTCCTCGTCCACGCCCTCTGCGCCGGGCTTTGCACGGTAATTGGTAAACGGCTGTGTTGTATCGAAGGATTCCTCTTCGAAGACTTCGCAGGCAAAGTGCGGATTGAAGTAGTAGCTCTTTACGCTGTACGGATTGGTGTAAGTCTGACCGTAGCCGGCATCTTTGTCGTACTGTATGGAATATGTAAGTTTAAGATAGTAATTCGTTACGGGTTCGTTTAATATATGATTTGTATCTTTGTATTTTCCTTCCATATAGGTATCCCACGAGAAATCCGGCTTGCCCCAATCTGCGGGGATAGAAATGGTGGGTTCCTGGATGAAGTACATTAGGCAGAGTGCGTTCATTCCGCGGAAAGGTGTTACAAATTCTTTTTTACCAAGGTCCTTATGGATATCGTTAATAGTCACGTCCACGTCGAGCGGTGCAGCAGTCTCGGGCGCGGACATAATGAACAGTGCATAGCCGTCGTCAAGCACATAGTTGCGCTTGTCGAAGTCCTCGTCGTAGTTGGCGCATTTAAGAGTGTTCACTTTCAGTCGTTGGTGGTTGGCGTACAATCCGTAAGTTTTGTCCGCGTACTGTTCGTAGTATACCAGATAAGCTTCGCTTTCTTCCAACCAATCGCCGTAGTGGGGCATATATCCGTCTGTCGTTATTATCTTTTTGTAAGGATAGTAATCGGACATACCGTAAGCGTGCTTCGTTTCCGGTATGGATTTGTAAGGAATGACGTTTGCCTTTTCTTTTAGTTGCGCCTCCTCGGAGAGGTCTTGCTTGATACTCATCCAACCGCTGACGTACAGATCGAAAGACGTAACGGGCACGCCGGAATCGGACTTGAAATTGAGCCCCATTTGCGAAATGTACTCTGTGGATTTGTCTTCCGGGAAAGTTCCGTAAACGGATACCGAAGTGCCTTGCGACTTCGTCACGACATTGCTACTGAAACGCACCGCCGAATAGGAATGGCTCGCCGTGGCGCTGCCTTGGGCGATGAGACCGCCCGCAATACGGGCATCGGCAATGACGCCCGCCGAATAGCTGTCGGCAATCGTCGCGGATGCGTTTGCGCCTATCAGTCCTCCCGCAAGATTTGTGCTTGCCAGATAGCCCGCCGCGTAGCAGGAGTCTATCTTGCCCTCTTCTTGGAGGCGTCCCGCAAGTCCGCCGACGGTATCGCCTTTAATATTTGCGGAGGCAAAGCTGTTTTCAATGTAGAGCGATTTTTCCGCTTCGCCCACCAGCCCGCCGACAGTGGCGCCTTCAAAAGTGAAGTTGTCAATGGAGAATTCTTCCGGTGTATCTATCCAAACGCGGCAGCCGATGACGTTTATCTCGTGCGTAACCGTCCCCATCAGTGCGCCGACGTTGCCCTTGCCGACGATTGTCGCGTTTTTGATGTAAATATCTTTCAGCGAGTTGAGTTTGTCGCATTTCGAATCGAACATACCCGCTTCGCCTTCGCTTTCTATATACATATGGGATATCATAAAGCGTCCGCCCGAGTATTCTTCGAGTTTTTCGTTGCGGACGGGATTGAAGGTTCTGTCGGGATAGGTCTCGTTCCAGGAGTAGTATTTGTTGATTGTGCTTTTGGCGGCGAAGTCTATATCGCCGCATTGCTTGGCGGCTGTCACGCCCGATTTGTCATTGTCGAGATTTTGCAGGTGACGACCGTAAGCTATATAAGCGGTGTTGTCGAGTTTGTCCGCAAACAAGCTGTTTACATTGTGTTTGCATACATATTGCGCATCGTAAGTCTTGTCCGAACCGGTGTCGATGTCGATGCGTACTTCTATGTCGAAGTTGTCGCCCGGGGTTATGTAGTAGGTGCCGTCGTCCTTTGTCACCCACTTTTCAAACGAATTTGCCATTTCTCCGTCATAAAGGTTGAAGTTTGGCTCGCTGCCCGTAAAGTGTTCCTTTTTGTCGTCGAGGGTATCCAGCGTGATAGTACCCATATAGTAGTTCAATATTTGCGGAATCAATTCTTCCGTTGTTGTATGCGGGGCGCGTCTGAGCGTCGCGTTTGAAACGATCTCCACCCTTGCGCCGTCCTTGCCGATAAGCGTTACCGTTGCAACGGGAGTGATGTCGACCAGACCTTCTGCCGATACGGAAATATTGAGACGAAGCTCTTCGGCGTTTATTACCTCGACATATGGTATAGGAGCTTGGGCGATATCGGGACGACTGATATCCATTCCGCCGTAGAAGCCCGCCATAATGTTGTTTTTGAGGCGAGTCTTTTTGTCGGAGTAGTCGACGTTTTCGGCGTCGTATCCCGTCACGCCGTATACATGCTGTATTTCCTTGCCGTTTTCCCAATACCATACGGCGTAGACAGTGCCCGATTTCGGCAAAATATCCACCACATATTGATGTTTGTGCAGTTCGGAGTCGATAGAACCGTGCGGCAGCAATTTATGCAAGTTGTCGTTGTCGTCGTGTTCGCCGCTTTCGGCGGAGACCATTATTACGTCTATGGTGGTTTCGCCGTTGAAACGCTTTGCTTCACTGCCGAGATCGATAAGCTCCTGTTCGGAAACACCGCTGTTTTTCATTGCGGATAGGCTGTTCTGCGCCGCCATAAAAATGCTGTGAGCGCTGTCGTCCAAAGCAGTAAGCGTCAGCTCGCGAGAGTAAGCGATGATATCCGGCACGGCGATACACAGCATTATTGCGATGATCCCGACGACGATCAACGCTTCCATTAACGAAAAGCCGCTTCTTTTGGTTGTGGATTTAAGTTTTTTCATTTTGACCTCCGCAGTCATTGCACTCCGTTGAGAGCTTCAACCGTAATATCGGCAGTGTATTGCAGATCGGAACTTCCTCCGACGGTTATTTTGATATTTATTCCCTGTCGCGGCGCGGCGGCTCCGCCGTCGTCGGGCAACGGTACTTGGGTGAAAACAAACGAATCTATGCGCAGCGTTCCGTAGTATTTGTCGGACAACAAGTCGTACTGTCCGTTGGAGCCGGCTTTGATCTTGCCCTCTTTCAATGTGAAAGAAGCGTTGCTGCCGTATGTGGCGCTGTCAACGACTATCGTTTCCTCGCCGTCGACGGATTTTATGCGAACGTTTTGTCCGTAACGTATTTCGTCCGCTACCGTCAGCAGAATGTTGGAAGCCAACATCTGGCATTTGTTTACTTCCACCATAGTGTGCTTGGAATTGAATATCACCGTCGTCACGGGCACGATTGCCAACGCAAACAGCGCAAGCACTGCAATGGCAATGATGGATTCCGCCAGGGTGAAGCCGGCGCGCCTTTTGTTAATTGATTTTTTCATATCGCACCCCTAATCGTCCGATTGCGAATAACCCGTGAAGGTTCCGTTTGAGTCGGTGAAGATATCCACATCGATGCTGCCTTTTTGCGGGTCGTCTTCGTCGGTTATTTCATACTCTACGACGCCCTTTGAGGGAGTTCCCTGCTGCGATTCCACTTCCGTGACCGATTGGTAAAATTGCTCGTCGAGGTCTCTTATCGTTATGTTTATCCTGCCCGCTGCGCCGAACATTGCTGCGACAAGCAGCGCCGACAGCGCGACGATGAGTATGCTGACGAGTATTTCTATCAGGGTTTCGCCTTTGCGTGAGCGAATTTTTGCCGTCAATCTGCGCATATCGCGTCCTCCTTTCAGGAATTCTTTTGACGAACCTGCGTTATTGCCGCGTGTTCGTTGTCCCATTGCAGTATTCGTACATAATTAGTTCTGCCGTCGGGTTGGCGTTCGGCTGTTACCGACGAATTCAACAATTTTACTCTCAGTTCGGTGGCGTACAGCGATTCGCTGTCGACGTCGCTGTGACTGAAACGGAGAACGAGAGTGAGATCTTTGTCTACGGTCAGCTTTACCGTCACGTTGCCGATTGCGGAGGAATCCTTAACGCCGAGTCGGAATTGGATATTTTGTTCGCCCGGAGCCGTGGCGTGTTTCAGCAGATATTCTTTTTGTATGTACGCTACGAAGTACTTGTCGCATTGGTCGAGCAACCTGCTCATCTTGGCAAAGAGATCGCTGCCCGCGGCGGAAAATTTCTCGTCGCTCTTGACTTCATTGCCGTCCCGAGAAGCGGTGCAAGAGACTTCCACGGAAAATTTCTCCAATTCTCCGCGCACGAGTCTGACCGCAGACGAAACGTTCAGGTATGCCTGTTGCTGCCGTTTTTCCGTTGTGTATCTGCCCGCATTGGACGTAGCCATAGTGAAGACTGCCGTCCCCGTAAGCGCGGCAAGCAGAAAAACAAGCAATGCGATAACAAGTGACGCTCCGCGTACACTTTTTAACTTACTGTTTTTGTCTTTTAACATAATATTCTGTTTTAATTGTTAATAAGAATTGCTTTTAATTATTTAATTAAAAATCGCCATAAACCGAAAGAAACAGCCATTCGTAATCAAATGAGAAAATGCAGTTTTCTTATTTCGGCGACATTCGAGGTAACTTGCCGCCGTTTTGTTGGGGTTACATCCCATTGTACAAATTGTTTCTCGTATCTCTCAGTGCGATAGAACAAAAGGTATAAAAGAAACTGTACTTTT
>CANQNJ010000067.1 GCA_947625185.1 uncultured Clostridia bacterium | reverse complement strand
TTGAGCCACTTCATCCCCGCTTACTACAACGAGGGCAAGGGCAGCAACTTCACGGACTACGACAAGTACGGGTTCACAGCCGACTCTATGTTGATGATGCCCTTCGCCAAGTCCACCGAGCTTATGTTCTACAACAAGACGGCTCTCGACGCTTGCGGACTCAAACCCGCCGAGACCTGGGACGAGATGTGGGCGCAGATACCCGATATCGAGAAGAAGTTCCCCAAGGCTACCCTGCTCGGTTACGACAGCGAAGCCAACTGGTTCATCACCGAAAGCGAACGTCAGGGTTGGGGTTACACCAGCGTAGACGCAAACCAACACTATCTGTTCAATAATTCCAAAGCCGCTGCTTGGTTGGATACACTCGGCGAGATGCGTTCTCAGATCACCTCGCAGAACAAGTACGGCAGCTACACGAGCAACCTGTTCAAGTTGGGAGCCGATAACGGCGGCGTGATCTACTGCGTAGGTTCTTCCGGCGGCGCCAAGAACCAGGACCCCGGCGATAAGTTCACATTGGGCGTAACTCACGTTCCCTATTCCACCGACGGCGAAGGCAACGTTCTTCCCAACGGCAAACTCAATATCAGCCAAGGTCCCTCGCTTGTTATGCTTAGCAGCGACAAGGCAAAGAACCCCGAGCAGAAGCAGCTTATGACCTGGTTGTTCATCAAGATGCTCTATCAACCCAGCACGCTTGCGTCCGTTGCTTCGCTGCAAGGATATTGCAGTCCTATGGACAACACCGCAGAGCAAGTTGCCACCTACGCCGAATTCCTTCAAGGCGACAGCGCCATTGCACAAGCCACCAAGTGGGCAGAGCAGCTCTCCAAGGAAGGCTTGCTGTTCACCTCTCCCGCATTCGTAGGCTCTTCCGAGGCTCGTACTCAGGTAGGCAATGCGCTTCAATTCGTCATCGAGGGCTTGTCCAGCGGTACGGAAGCGCTGCAAACCGCTTACAACAACTGCGGCGGCAAATAATTTGTAAGGATTCGATATGAAGAAAGTAATTTCATTGATATTGTCGTTGTTGCTTGTCGCAACCTGCGTATGCGCCCTTGTGGCGTGTAACGCAGACCCCGACAAGATATACGACAAGGTCACAAAGACCTTGCATCTCAGCAAGGATTACGAAGGCAAGGATTTCCTTTCCGACGGCATAGGCAAAGCCACTCTCAACCGTCCCACCGACGGAGACACAAGCAGTTTCCGTTTGGCAAGCGGCACGGTTATTTCGGTGCGTTACTACAACATCGACACTCCCGAGTCCACCGGCGGCGTAGAGAAGTGGGGCAAATCCGCAAGCAACTTCACCAAGAAGATATTGCAAGGCGCCAAGGAGATCGTCCTCGAAGCCACTGCGGATACCGCCAAGAATGACGCCTACGGTACGCGTTACCTGGGCTATGTGTGGTATCGCAACAGCGAGAGCGACAGCTTCAAGTGCCTCAATCTGCAAATAGTGGAGAACGGTTACAGCCGCAACACAGGCACCAACACAAGCGATTTTCCCTATTACTCCTATTTCGCCAAGGCGGAGGACGCCGCTTCGCGCAATGCGCTTCACATCTGGTCCAACGATGACGACGCTTTGTTCAACGACGCTCCGACGGATATGTCCATCAAGGAGTTCTACGAGAAGATCAACGACCCCGAGAACGTCGAGAACGGCGGTTACAACGCCGAGTTATACAACAAGGAAATGGATAGCGGACTCAAGATCCGTTTCGACGCGTATATGTCAGATCTTACTGTATCGGATAACGGCAGCGGCACCTATACCTTTACGGGTACGCAGTACGATCCCGATACGGACAAATACTACAATATCGACGTCTATTGTATGTACAACAGCCAATCTCAATCCAAGTTGAAGTTGGGTCACTTGTACACTGTGATCGGATCCGTTGCCCTTCACAACGGCAATTGGCAGATATCCGGCATCAACTACAACGATATGGGTCTCACGCTCAAAGACGCTACCGTCGTCAAGCAAGAGGGCTATTATCTCACGTTTGATTCCAACGCCAAGTGGTTCTCCAACAAGAATGCAAGCGTCAACGTCTACGGCAATGTTACCGTAACGGAGATACTCTCCACCGACGGCGGCAATATCGTGTTCAAGGGCACAGCAAAGCAACTCACAGGCAACAACACATTCGCAGACCGGGCGGCGGAATTCACCTTTACGGTGCCCGCAACGCACAGCGGCGCAAGCAAGATAGTTAAAGGCGCGTCGCTTACTCTGCACGGATTCCAATTCGAGCCGAAATCGGGTAACATAACCATACCCGCTTCACAAGCAATAAATTAAAAAAGGAGAAAAGTTATGAACAAGACAAAGAAACTTATCTGTTTGGCAGTCTTGACGGTGCTTTTGCTCTCGTCCGTCATCGCTCTTGCGGCGTGCGGCGGCAATGCAAAGGAAACAATAGAGAGCTATATGCCCTCTTTTTCCGGCAAGTCTGTCAAGGATGACTTCGAGCTTCCCCGTACCATTGGCGACAACGTCAAGGTCTCCTGGAAGTCAAGCAACCCCAATGCGATCGAGGTTGTGACAAGAGGTAAGAATGAGACTTATCTTGCCAAGGTCAAGCTCGGCGACACCGTTCAGACCGTTACTTTGACGGTAAGCGCAGGCGGCGCAAGCAAAGACTTCACCGTCAACGTGCAAGCTCTCAATGCAACGCTCATCGCTTCCGAGTATGAATTTAAGTACAACAGAGCGGAAGTGTCCGAGGACTTCGATCTGCCCGCCACGGCAGAGGTCCGCGGCGTAACGGCGCAGATCACCTGGTCCGTAGACCCGAAGTACAGCGAGTACATCGAAGTCAAGGACGGCAGGTGCGTAATTACTCTTCCTTCGGAGACCACCAGGGTAGAGATCAACGCCACATTCAGCTACAATAACACAACGGCAACCATGCCGTACACCTTCTATGTCGCTCAACCCAAGTCTCACCGTGAATCCGTCAACGCTTGGTATCAAAGCGCCAACGTAACTCTCGCGGAAGTCAGAGGTTATGTGGTAGGTATCGCCACCGCATACAACGACAACTTCAACAACATATCGATGTACATTGTGGACGAAGATATGTGCAGCGGTTACTATCTGTTCCGTTGCAAGGGCAGTGCAGAGGATGCCGCCAAGCTTGCAGTCGGCGTACACGTCACCATTACATCGCTTACCAGCTCCGACTTCAACGGCTTGATGGAAAGCACCTCCGATTGCACCTTCGTGGTGGACGACGATCTTCCCGCCAAGGATGTCAAGGATCTTGTTTACGCTCTCGACAACGACGCAACAAGCGGTTCTCCCGCGCTCAAATGGCACACAGGCTCTCTTGCAAGTCTCACCAATTGGACGGTAAAGAGCGTTGAAAGCAAATTCAGCAGCAAATCCGGCACGATGATGACCATCACCAAGGACGGCGCCGATATCGCAATTGCTTACAACAATTATATGGAAGGTTTCTATACATCCACCGACAGTCAACCCGCTGCAACCCAATTCAACCTGTCCAGGTTCAAGGTTGGCGACACCGTTTCGGTTACGGGTATTGTCAGCTATCACAGCGGCTTCCAGGTAATGCCTCGCAATGCCGATGACATCAAGACGGGCACGGCAGATACCAACCCCACCGACGGCTCCAAGGTAAAGGCGGCGATCACCGAAGTAGAAGGCAAACTCACCGGTATCGACGGACTCATCACCACGGCAAGAACATTCGATCTGCCCACGGCGAGCAACGGCGTCAATATCACCTACACCAAGACCTACAACGGCAGCTCCGTATCTATCGAAGGCGGCAAGATTACTGTTACCCCGCAAGATAAGTTGCAGATTATCACCGTAGAAGCAGAGTACAAGATCGGCAATTATACCACTTGGACGTACTTTACGCTTCGTTCGCAGAACCTCGACGACCAGGGCAAGGTGAACTATGTCAAGGGTCTGTTTGAGGCGGCAATTTTGGACGAAGTAACCAAGACAGGCGATGTTACTCTTCCGAGCAACAACGAATTCGATGGTCTTACCGTCTCTTGGTCCGTCAAAGGCGGCGCACCCGATTGGCTTGCTATCTCCGGCAACAAGCTCACTATCAATCAGCTTCCCACCGAGGATACCACATTGACCCTCGTTGCGGATATCTCCTTGAACGGCAAGACCGCACAAGCGGAAGTCACCCTTCAAGTTGCCGCAGGATCCGGCGTAACATTCAAAGCGATTGACGCCCCCGTTGAAGGCACGGAATTGTTGTTTGCAATGTATCCAAGCGATTTGGGCAGATGGTACTATGCTACCGGTAAGAATAAAGGTAACTATCTTGAAACAACAACAGATCCCGAACAAGCAGGTAAATTTGTTATTACAAAGCAAGGCGATGATACCTATATCATCAAGACCGGCGACAAATTCCTTGAAGTAGTCAAGAATGGCACTTACTACAACGCTCAGGTTGTTGACAAGCAAACAGAAGGTCAAGTGTGGAAGTGGGATGCGGATAACAAGATCTTCTATATGGAACACGGCACCGAAAAGTATTACATGGGTACTTATGCTCAGAGTGGTAAGTCCTCCTTTGAAACAATTTCTGCTTCCAAGTGGAGTTATTTAGCTACTGCAACAGGCAAGGCTCAATTCGGAACCCTCACCACAGAGTCTGTGTCGTACAAACTTGATCCCATCACCGAGCCCAAGGCTGGCACATACAAGTTCGGTCTGTTCCAAGGCAACGATTCTATCAACAAGTGGCTCTATGCAACAGGCAAGATCTCCACGAACAAGAGTGGCGATTTCGGTGCGACCTCCGACAACAAGGACGACGCTGCCGATTTCGAGATCAAGGAAGTTACAGGCGGATATACCATTCAGCTTGTAAGCACAGGCAAGTTCCTTGAACTCAACAGTGAACACCGTTGGTGCTATGTTGACGCTTCTACACAACCTTGGGTATGGAATACCGAGGCAAAGGTGTTCACCTTCACGGTAAGTGATACGGTATACTATCTTGGCACATATGGTACGTTTGAGACTATCTCTGCAAGCACTATAGACCGCATTACCGGTAGCAACTTGGGTGTATCCGGTCAATACATTGCCCATTTCGGACAAATCGTCGAGGATACAAGTAGCACAACTCCCGGTGGCGGTGATGAACCCACCCCCCCCACCCCTGATACAACAAATTACGGCACAGCCGAGGCACCGATAAGTGTTGCAGAAGCCCTTGCCATTGCGGAAGAGCAATGTCCTTCCAAAGATAATTTCTCAAAGCAAAGAGTATTTGTAACAGGAATCGTGGTGACACAACCGGATAACAGCGGTAGCGATATCAAAGAATTCACTCTTCGTGATATAGACGATCCCAATAAGACCATACTTGTTTACCGAATGAACAAAAAGAGTGGTGTGGATGATCCCGATCAAAACGACACGGTGATTTTGTCCGGTTTCATCAAAAACCAATATGGAACAACATTGGAATTTGCATCCAACAGCAGCGAATATGTTGAGTTACTCAACAACACTCGCGGTAAGTCGACCGTAACTCTCGGAGATCATGGCGATTCGACCGTTACAGGTATCCCCGAAACGGCACAGAACAATGGTAGTGAAATTACTTTGAACGTGACTGCAAATGCAGGAAAGCAAGTTGCATTCGTCAAAGTGAATGGAGCGATATTGGCAGCACAAGCCGACGGAAGCTACAAGTTCACACTTCACGGCAATACCGAGATAATTGTTGAAACTGCAAACGAGGGTGAGGTTTTGCCCGTGTTGGCAACAACAATCAAATTCGGTTCTTCCGGTGATATGAAGGAAGGTGCAAGCGTAGATCTTGTAGAGTTTGAAAAAGACGGTTTCAACGTAAAGTGCGAAAAGGGTAGTAGTAAAACTAATTGCAGATTTAGTGATGCGGATGAATATAGAATGTACCAGGATTCAAAGTTTACTGTATCGTCTGACAAGGCTTTTGTCAAGTTGGTGTTCACGGCAGGATCGGAATCTTATGCTGAGGTATTGCAAACAAGCATCGAAAATGCTGAGTTGGCAAATGTTACAGTTAAACTTGACGGCGTCTATGTAACAGTCACCTTTGACGAACCCGTAACGTCGTTTGGTGCTATTACGCTTTCAGCTCAATCAAGAGTTACTTCTCTTGAAATTTGGACACTTCCCGAAGCTTAATCGTAAATAAGCAACAAGGGCGCCCGACCGCAAGGTCGGGCGTTTTTGTATATCCGTAGAGCCAAGTAGCCTCTATTTGAGGGGAGCAAGTTTGCACTCCCAATATGAGCCGTCCCTTCGGCATTTGTACCCACACTGTCAATCCCTTCTGCCTCGTCCTCCCACGTCTTGGTCAACACCTCGTCGTCGCACGTCTTAACCAACACCAATTACGCAAGCGCAATCGGTGCCGTTGGCAGACGGC
>CANQNJ010000066.1 GCA_947625185.1 uncultured Clostridia bacterium | reverse complement strand
TGCAACTCGCTGGATACACCGTATACAAACGGGTTTATTGAAGGGAAGAACAACAAGATAAAGGTGCTGAAAAGGAACGCATACGGAGTGAGAAACTTCGAGAGATTCAGGAAAAGAATACTGCTTGCATGCGGGTAAAAGAAGCCCTCTCTCGGTGGCAGTACTGCCACCGAGAGAGGGATCCAATCGATTCAATTATATGTTGGGAAAAGTACCTACACCCCAACATTTGACATAGAGCCACATTTACAGGGTCGAACACGCAACCTCGGTTGGCGTGTGACGGGATTGACACTGTCGTGTGATAATCTCTGTTTTGTGATAGATTTTAATTGTGGAAGTAGTGTGTCTTGAAAAATCAACGAGAATAAAATATTTGGGACCGCCGCTATATGCGACAGTCCCTTTGTCTTTTGTATTCAAAGATTTTATCTTTTGCAGACTTAATATTTTTTGTATAGCACTTCGTAGAACACGATGAACAGCGGAATAAGTATTGCCACGCCGGTGGGGATCAGTATGCTCTTGGACACCTGTTCGAAGTTGGAAAATTCCACATTGCTCAATGCGCTTATTCCTACCGATGCAAGAATGATTATTACGCAGACGACGCTTGCTATTATTATCGCCACCCGGAAGTTGAAAGGTTGTTTGTTCTTACGAGTCGGGTCAACAATGGCATATATCGTAAATCCCACGGGAATAAGCAGCAGTACCGCAAGCGCGATAATAAACGGCGACCAATTACCCAAGGCGATGGAAAATACCGCGAACACGCCGAAGTAGATGAACGCCACGGCATATGTAAGCCACGAGGCCTGGCACAACACTTTTGCCTGCGGTATCAACATCTTGGATTTGTAAGTAGCCGTCGCGTGGTTGTATATACGAAGACGAATGCCTTCTTTCGCAAGACTGTCGGCAACGTCTTCAAGCGCCGCATGCCTATCCTCGTAATATGTAGTGGTGGACACGGTCGTTGTATCGACCTGTTGCATATCGTCCAACTGATCGCCGATAATGTTGCTCAGAACGTGTTGATAATTCTCGCCTTCGTTTGGTTCTCTTACCGAGACCTCGCGAGCGCGCTCTTCAAATGCCTGCATAAATTCTTCGGCATTGTCTTGATTGACGTCGAAACGGGATTTATCGTTTACCGCGGTTTGTTCGGGTTCCGATTCCGTCGGCTGCGGCTCTGCAACGGGTTCCGACGGACGCTCCACATAGACAACTCTTTCTATAACGGTCGATTGTTGCGCCGGCGGTTCCTCGTCAACGGATTCCTCTTCCTCAGGTTCGTCCTCCGTTTCTTCAACGGGTTCCTCATCGTCGTATTCTTCGACTATCGGTTCCGTCTCGTCGGTATCTTCTTGCTCGTCCGACTGCTCGTCGGTATCCGTCAGTTCACGCAATCTGCGCGCAATTTCGTCCTGTTGGTTCAGTTCTTCCTCAAAGTGCTGCTTCCTTGCGCGACGCGGACTTCTTCGTCCGAACAGCGGCGTAGCGTCTTCCTGCGATATCTCCACGCCGTTTGCCGTACCATCGACGAGGTCGCTCAGCACCGAGCGTTGGTATTGCCATTCCGATACAAACTGTTCGCAATTGGCTCTTCCCGTCTTGGTCAGGGCATAGTAGCGTCGGCGTCCGCCGTTGGAATTCTCTCCCCAATAGGATACGATCAAGTCGTCTTCTTCAAGCCGTTTGAGGTAGGAGTAGAGCGTCGGTTGTTTGATTTCGTAACGGTTAGCCGTGCGTTCTTTTATTTCTTTGGCGATTTCGTAGCCGTATTTGTTGCCGTTGTACAGCGAACAAAGTATTATCGTCTCGACATTGCCTTTCAAAAAGGTAAAATCACCGCTCATATTGACCTCCTTGCGAATATTGTAGAATACTTGTTGATAAATGTCAATATGTTAAACTACTATTTGTGACATAGTATTGCAAATTTTCTCGATTTTGAAGCATTTTGACATAAATTATCGTTATTTCTTAAAAAATTCGATTATTTATCCGCAGCGCAATGATATCGTTTTGCATATGAAAGTGGAAGTTACCCGAACCGCAAAGCGAATAGTGAAGATGCGCGTCGAAGACGGAATTCTTAAAGTGGTGGCATTTTATTTTCTTTCCGAACGTCGCTTGCGCAAGATAATCTCGGAGAACCTCGATTGGATCAATTCGCACAATCACGGCGGCAAATCTCCCGTCAAGGAGCAAGTTGCTCCTCCCGAAAAAGAACCTTCAACAAATTTTATCGAGGAGCGGCCTCGCTCGGTACATCACGAAAGCAGGGTTTTGGATGATATAATCATCGGCAACAAGACGGTCATTCTCGGCGACGTCGTCAACGTGCAGCCGAGCGCAACGTCCAAGAGCTATCTTGACGGCGACGTGTTGTATATTTCCAATAAATACAGCGGCAGCAGAGAAACACGCTTAAAAGGTATACGAATTTTTTTGAAGAAAATGGCGTCAATGTACGTTTCCGACGAAATCGCCAACTTTGGAAGCGGCGTATCCCTTTGCCCTGCGAAAATCGAATTTCGTGATAACGATGACTTTTGGGTAAAGTGTTCTCTCGCGGGTCAGCGAGTGCTTTGTTTCGATTATCGGATAGTGCAACTTCCGCAGAAACTGCGACGTTATGTGATCGCTCACGCATTTGCGCATTTTTCCCATCCGCTTCACGACGACGACTTCTGGAACTTCCTTTCCGACACCTTGCCTCATTACAAGGAATATGCCAAGGAATTGGAGCAATACCGTATTCTGAAAGAAATTTGACAAAAAAAGCGCCCTGTTGCCGACTGAAAGCGATAGCACGGCGCGCGTATAATATAAATCAGAATTTTTTAATACAGCCTACAACCTTGCCGATAATGGAAGGATTGTCCTCGGGGTCGATTACGATATCTTCCATAGCGCTGTTTTCGGGGTGAAGTACAAGACTCGGTTCGGTAGCGCGCAGGCGCTTTACCGTTGCTTTATCTTGCCACATGGCGACCACGATTTCGCCAATGTCGGCAGTCGATTGCGAGTGGACAATCACATAGTCGCCGTCGGAAATTCCCGCTTCGATCATACTGTCGCCTTCTACGCGCAACATAAACAGGTCGTTGCCCGTAAATATATCCCGCGGCAGAGGAAATTCTCCTTCTATATTTTCCACAGCAAGTATGCCTTTTCCCGCGCTTACATTGCCGACCAGCGGTACAAAGTTGGACGGACTGCGCGTTTGAAGCACTGTAAAGGCGCGTTTTTTGTTGGCGTCCTGAGATATCATTCCGCGATTGCGCAGTTTTTCCAGGTAGTAGTGTACCGTGGAAGTGGACTTTATGTTGAATTTTTCGGCAATTTCGCGCACCGACGGCGGAAAACCGTTGTCGTCAACGAAGTCCCTTATGTAATTATATATTTCTTCCAAACGAATATCGCCTTTCTTCATAATCCAATTGTATCATATAACGGTTTCCATTGCAATAGCAAATGCAAACTTTTGTTCTAAAAATTTCAAAAAGTCAAATATTTTGCAACGATTCCGAGGTATTTTTTTGCGATTATCGCCTTTATCGACACGCAATCGTCCTTATATTCAACATTTTGAAGTTGAGCATTGTATTTGTTGAGATCGGACAATAAGGCGGCGCTCTCGCTATACGACGCTTTCAGCGTTACGGCAGAATATTTGTTCATAACGTGTTTTTGAACGGTGTCGAGCAACAGGTCGATATTCTTGCCCGTCTGTGCGGAAACGAATATCGACGTGCCGTTAAGAACTTCTTCGCCGATATTTGCCGCAGTAGCCTTGTCGCATTTATTGTACACTCTGATTACGGGTGCTGCGGCGCCCAATTCCGCAAGAGTCTGCTCCGTTACGGCAATGTGCCGAAGGACGTTTTCGTCGGAAACGTCGCATACGTTAAGCAGTAAATCGGCAGTCGCGGCTTCTTCGAGAGTGGACTTGAAAGCATTGAGCAAAGCATGCGGCAGTTCTTTGATAAAACCAACCGTATCGCACAGCAATATTTCCACGCCGCATGGCAAGGCGACTCTTCGCACTGTCGTATCGAGGGTGGCGAAGAGCTTGTCGTCTGCGTAAACGTCCGATCGGGTCAGACGATTGAACAACGTCGATTTGCCTGCGTTGGTGTAGCCGACAAGCGCCACGGTAAATACGCTGTTGTCCTCGCGCTGTTTACGGGTCAACGCGCGGTGTTTGTCAATTTCGTCGAGTTCTCGACGCAGGCGATATATTCTTTCTCGCACGAGGCGTTTGTTTGTTTCGAGTTTTGTCTCTCCCGGACCGCGAGTGCCTATTCCCGCGCCCTGTCGCGAGAAATCTCCTTCGGGCTTTGTGGCGAGGTTATATGTCAACTGAGCCAATTCCACCTGCTTCTTTCCTTCGGCAGAGGACGCTCTCAGCGCAAATATATCCAGGATCAGATCTATCTTGTCTATTACATCGCAATCGAGTTGTTTCTTCAACAAGGAACGCTGCGCGGCATTGAGCGGACAGGAAAATACGACTACGTCTATATCGCAATCGAGGATTTGAAGCGTCGCTTTCAGTTCGTCGAGTTTTCCCTTTCCGACGATGGTGTCGGGGTCGGGAAAGTTGCGTTTTTGTCTGCATTCCGATTTTATTTCTCCTCCCGCGGTGTGAATCAGCTCGCTCAATTCGTATATGTCCTGATCCACGTTGGCGTCTGGGAGTTCGATATATACAAGCGCAACGTTTTCTATGGTCAATTTCATATCATTCATCCTTATCGACGGGCGTTCCGCGCAGGCTTATCTTGGTGGATGCGTTCCTGCGGATATCCTCCGTAATGGCGGCATAGTGGCGTTTGGTCGTATTGACGTCTTTATGTCCGAGTACATCGGCAACCACATAAATATCGCCCGTATTACGGTACAGCTGCGTGCCGAAGGTGGAGCGCAATTTGTGCGGCGTTATATGTTTCAACGGAGTTGCTACCAAGCTGTACTTTTTTATTATGTTTTCCACTGCGCGCGTCGTAATGCGCCGTTTTTGCAAAGATAGGAACAGCGCCGGCTCGTCTTTCAGCGAGGCGTCGGCAATTCTGATGGAATAGTAATCGTATAAGTATCCCGCAACCTCCTCGGAGAAGTAGAGTATGACTCGCGCGCCGCCTTTACGTTGTACGACGAAACTCAAATCGTCGAAATTGACGTCGTCGATGTCGATCCCGACAAGCTCGCTGACGCGAATTCCCGTGCCCAACAGCAGCGATACTATCGCAAGGTCGCGTACGCGCGTGTTTTCCTGATATTTTTGTTGACGTTCGGATAAACCCGAACCGGTGTCGACGACGTCCATCATCGTTTCTATTTCGTCACCGTCCAGACGGATAATTTCCTTTTCGCGTAGCTTGGGCGTGTCCACGGAAGCGGTGGGGTTGTAACGGATAATTTGCTTCTTTTCAAAGTATTTTACCATTGAACGAATTGCCGCCAACTTTCTGCTTTTTCCGCGAGCGCCGTTTTTGACAATGGAACCGTCTTTACGGTAGATCTCGACATAACTGAGGTATGCCTCGATCTCAAAAGGCGACAGATTTTCTATATCCGCGGGAGTAATATCCTTTACCGATTTGTCCTTGAACCGAGAGACCTTTGTCACCAAATAATTGAAAAAAGTCCTTATATCGTATCCGTAATTGAGCCGAGTAAGGGGCGTTGTATTGGCGGATATTCCCACGAAATATTCTCTGCAAAAGTCGGGCAGATCCTCATCCAGAATTTTGTCCAATTTTTCCAGATTTTCCGCGTCTCTGTTATTGAAATAAGTCTGACTCATATTTTACCTCGCAAGCAGCGGCAATTTGTGTATTGATCGCGTCGACGCCCATTATCTCGTGGCAATTCCGCCGATAATGGCAGATTTATGCCGTCGAGTGTTGCGTCGGTCAATCATTTACAATATTATTATACCCGACATCTATTCGTAAAGCAAATATTTTACGAATAATATTATTGCTAAAATATAAAATTTTGCGCAAGCGGTGCAATAATTGCCTTTCAAAATGAAAACTTCCGGACGGACAACTTGTCAAGGCAATTGTATCTGTTGATAAAATACAGTCAGCCGGATGATTGAGGTTGCGGTTTACAATATAAACGTTTTGTGTTATCATCATATGTAAAGGGAAATAGACAAATTTTGTCTCCATACGCTTGTGATTTGAAACAGGGCGCAACAAAACGACGTGGAGCAGTATAATGGCAAAAATGTATTGCTCTATGATTGAACAATTAAAAAATCCGCGCTGTATTCGGCAAGAATCAGACAAACGGTCCCAATACGGGATAAAGGACAAGCCTTAGTACAATCAATTATAGGGGAGAGGTATATGATAGAGTTTAATGGCGCTTTGTCGTCCAGGTGCGTTCATTTTTATATGAAAAAGGATATTTTAA
>CANQNJ010000065.1 GCA_947625185.1 uncultured Clostridia bacterium | reverse complement strand
CATACATGTGTATGTTTGTTCGTCGGTAAACCTCCACGGAACCCCACGACAATCGTGGGGTTTTCAGCAAACAAAAAGGAGATTGGATTGTCCAATCTCCGATGTGAACGTTGCGACCTCAGGTATTGCCGTTGCCGCTCGGGGTCCTGCCGCCCGGAAAAAGCGGCAATTCAAAGTATCCGGAGCAAACCTCTTCGGTGTATTCCTGACAAGGCGGAATAATTGCATAACCGTAACTCGGCACGATGAGTTCTACGTCCATAGTTACTTTGAGTATTGCCGTCACGCAGCAATTTATTACAAAGATGTAATATGTAACGCCGTCTATGACCTGCGTCTGGCTGTACTGTCCCTCGGGACTTACGGCTGACACGCTCGCTTCGATCGTATATGGTATGATCGAAGGTTCGGGAAGGAACATAACGACGTCGACGGGGACGGTGACCGTTCCCATGCCGCTGCCCTCCTCGTTGTTGCTGTCTATGTAGGTGACTTCCACGGGCACGACGACATCCGCTTGCACTCTGCCGTACTTGGGACGTTCGGTAAGACGCTCCACCACGAGATTTTCTATTATGCCCTTTGTCGTCGTACTCTTGGCGCTTACAAAACGCAACGGCACTGCGGGCGTAGACGGATTCACTTCGGACAAGCTGACCGTAATTTGTTGTAAAGTTGTCTGTTTGACGCAGGCGTCAAAAACTTTTTTTGCTTGAATACATATTTTTTCGCTGCAATTATTGCCATCTAAATTATTTACCGGCATTGATTACCTCCTATGATAGTCAATTTATCATATGACGAAGCAGCTCAAAATGTGAATTGACTGAGACAATAAAAAAAGTTCTATGAGAAATGTTGGGGTGCAGAACTAAATGAAATACAGAAGCCGACTTCTGTATTAAAGCGGAATTTGAGCGCGCGGAGATGCGCGTGTCGCGCATAGCAGCGAACAAAGCGAAAATTCCGTTGCAAGCGCCGACCTGCGCGGCACTTTCACAAAGTACGAACTTCATTTTCTTCACGTCAGTCCCTTCCACCGCAAGCGGTCCCCCTTCCCTTAGGCGCAATATATCTTTATTTTACGATACAGCCTATGCGCGCCGAAGGGACGGCTTTATATATGCAATTTCTAACCTTGTCCCTGCGGACAGGGGGGGGGGATGGCGGGCGTGGCGCGTTAAACCAATCACCACTGTGTGGTGTTGGTAGCTGCCACGAGAGGGCGCACAAGTATATAAATGTACACGTGCGCCCGTGTACCTTAGAATATGCGACTCCCCGGCGAAAGTCTGAACAATGAACAACCGGGCAGGTTGTTCCGCAGTAATCCATTCAAGTATGCGCTTGTGCCCCGGTCGGGGGTCGGTTGCGCAGTCAACCGTACAGACTTGAATGGTAGCTCTAATGGCATAATGTTGGGGCGAAGTAGGATTATTTTTCTTTATAATTTACTCTGACCCCAACATTTGCCATAGAGCCATAAAAAAACACATATCCTGCGATATGTGTCCGTTTATCGAAATTATGCAGTTACTCTATATCGAAATGGCGAAATCTATCCTTCATATGCCCGAAGTAGAAAGTGATGATCTCTCTCGCTTTTTGTTCGAGTACTTCCTTGGAATCGCCGTTCTTCAATATTCTGAAAAAGCTCGTCAGGAAGCCCTCCGCAATCGCCGAATAGAAATCGGGATTTTCTATCTTTTCGTTTATCTCCGGAAATACGTTCTGCAACATATACCGTATCTTGTCTGCAATCACTTCGATGATATAGTTCACAAAGCTGTCATAGTGAACGGTATTTCCCTTGCGGATAATGAGCAATTCGTCGTTATACCGCATTATAAACGCAATGAGCATTTCGGAAATTTCCTTCATGCTCTTTGCTTCGAAAGAAAAATCGTTGTCCACAAATTGCTTTACGCTTTCCATAAAGGGATTGATTACGGCAAAATACAGCGCTTCTTTATTTGTGTAGTACCTGTAAACGTTTCCAAGCGAGATTTCCGCATTGTTGGCGATATTTCTGATAGATGCGTCGGCATAACCCTGTTCCTTAAACTCTTCTACCGCGGCTGCCAGAATTCTTTCCCTGATTTCCTTCTTCAAGTACTGCATACAAGCTTTTCTCCGTTACCGTTACATATTGCAGGCAGACGTCACCACGTCTGCCATGCTTAATCATTATAACATAGCAATCGGAGAATGGCAACCCATTTCGCTAACAATTTTTATAAATTTTCATTTTTGCTAATAAGCGCATTCCAGCAGCATTTTATCCGCCAACAAAGCGATAAATTCGCCGTTTGTGGGCTTTTCCGATGAATTGTAAACTTTTACGCCGAAGATATTGTTTATATTTTCTATTTTGCCTCTGCTCCAAGCCACTTCTATGGCGTGACGAATGGCGCGTTCCACCTTGCTCGAAGTCGTGTTGAAACGCTTGGCAATCGACGGGTAAAGACTCTTGGTGATAGAATTGATTATCGGAGGATCGTCAACGGCAAGTTTGATCCCCTCGCGAAGAAATTGATATCCCTTGATATGCGCGGGTATCCCGACGCTGACAAATATGTTGCTGATGCGTTCGTCCAGAGTCTTTTCCGAGACGCTCTTCTTGCGCACCACTTTGCCGCCAAGGCGCTCACCGTCGTAGACGTTGAGTATGCGCTGTTCCAACACGCTGTATTCTACGGGTTTTACGAGATAATACTTTGCGCCCAATTCAAGCGCCTTTATCACGAACACCTCGCTTTTCAATTCCGACGCCACGATGAATCTCGCGTCGTGATACTTCTCCAACAGGGCGTAACCGTCCTCGCCGCTCATCATAAGCTCGGTAATAACCACATCGGGAAGCGCCGCGTCCAGACACCGACGGGCGTCCTTGCCTTCCACATCGAAAAGTACCTTAAATTCCTCATTTTCTTCCAACTTCTCTTTCAGTCCCGATTGACCTATCAAACCTATGGTAATCACAAATATTCTCCTTTTCTCTTTGTGAGAATATTGTAACACAGTTTATCACCTCATATTTGATAAGAAAAAAGGAGTTTTAAGGTAAATTTGTCGAAAAAAAGTACAACTATGTACAATAACGTAAAAAAGTAGGTTCTGTGAGAAATATTGAGATACAGAAGTAAATGAAATACAAAAGCCGACTTCCATATCAAAGCGGAATTTGAGCAAGCGGAGATGCGCGTGTCGCGCATAGTAGCGAACAAAGCGAAAATTCCGTTGCAAGCGGCGACCTGCGCGGCGCTTGCAACCCACCCCGGGGATGCCGGGGGTAAGGGAGACCCCGGCGAAAGTCTGAACAATGAACAACCGGGCAGGTTGTTCCGCAGTAATCCATTCAAGTATGCGCTTGCGCCCCGTCAGGGGTCGGTTGCGCAGTCAACCGTACAGACTTGAATGGTAGCTCTCTGATGGCATAATGTTGGGGCGAAGTAGGATTATTTTTCTTTATAATTTGCTCTGACCCCAACATTTGCCATAGAGCTAAAAAGCGAACCGTGACAAGGCTTGCCTTAAATATTCTTGTCCGTATCCGACGTCTCGTCCGAGCGTTCGTCCGTCATTTGGGGCAGATCGGCGTCTCCGACGTCGGAAATCTCGTAATCGACATCCGTTTCGAGAGATTTTTTGTAGGCTCGTATATCCGTCAATATACAAATATAAAAAGTAAATCCAAACAGCGCTATCACGCACTTGCACAGCACCGTCACCAATGTATTCAATACGGGTATCCAGGCGAAAAGCATATTGATAAAGGTAAAAATCATTTCTATCGCAAAGGATACGGCATAAAGAGGCGCCCCGACTATAATGCACAAAGTCTTGCCGAGACAATACCAAAAGTTGCGGCTTGTATAAGTAAATATCCAATGAAGTCTGTTAAGGTAATATTCTTTCATAAGTCAATTCCCGTAATATAGATTTTACTATATCATTTAATTTATGTCAACTTGCGGATGTAGCAACGCAGCGCGTCGAAACGTACAATAAAAACGTAAGCAAAAATTTACATTTACACGCAAAAAATGCACAAAAACGATTGACACGACGGACAAACAAATCTAAAATAAAGGTATAAAACAAAATCCGGTAGGTGAGGCTACCATGGGGATACGGGTTGCTACCGACACAGCGTGGAGACACGCGACGTATGGGCAACAGGGTTTGTCGAAAACAAGGCATATCTTAACGCAATTACACTGCCCCATGATGCTGAAGCTTGTAATGGTTGGGCGCAGTTTTCCGTCATATGAAAACAATTTGTCTGTGCTGTTACAAGCGCGGGCAATTTTTTTATCTGCCAAAGGGGGTACAAATGGAATACGAAGAACTGCGTGAGATTCAAGACAGAACGCGGCAACTGCTTGACGAAAAAAATTTCCGCGAGATAAAGCGTCTTATCAACGAACTTCAACCGCAAGACGGCGCGCTGCTGCTTGACGAAATGAATGAAAAGGACATACTGCCCATCTTTCGATTGTTAAGCAAGGAGAATGCGGCGGAGACCTTCGTAGAGATGTCCTCTGACGGGCAAGAGTTGTTGCTCAACAGTTTCACCGACGCGGAATTGAAAGCGGTTCTGGACGAAATGTTCCTGGACGATACGGTGGACATAATCGAAGAGATGCCAGCCAACGTCGTAAAAAGGATAATAAAGCAATCAGATGCAGAGACTCGCAAGCAGATCAACGAGATACTCAAATATCCCAAAGACAGCGCCGGCACGATAATGACGGTAGAATACGTCAGTTTGCGCGAGCATTGGACGGTAAAAGATTGCTTCGACCGCATACGCAAGATCGCGCTCGACAAGGAGACGATCTACAACTGCTACGTCACCGACGACAAGCGCAAACTTATTGGCACCGTCACCGTAAAGGACCTGTTGTTGCACGACTACGACACGGCAATAAGCCAATTTATGGTCAAAGAGGTTATATCTGCGGAAGCCACCGACGACAAAGAAAATATCGCCCAACTGATATCCAAATACGACCTGTCCGCACTGCCGATCGTAGACAGCGAGAATCGTATGGTCGGTATCGTAACGGTAGACGACGTTCTTGACGTTATGGAGCAGGAAGCGACGGAAGATATATCGAAGATGGCGGCAGTCACGCCCTCCACCGACACATATATGGAGCAATCCGTCTGGCAGATATGGAAGAACCGTATTCCGTGGTTGCTGATATTGATGATATCCGCAACGTTTACGGGGCTGATCATCAACACGTTTGAAGGCAAACTTAACGCTCTCAGTCCGTTGCTCTTTGCCTGCATACCTATGCTGATGGACACGGGCGGCAATGCGGGCAGCCAAGCGTCCGTCACCGTCATCCGCGGTCTTGCTTTGGACGAGATTCATCCGCGCGACGCGCTCAAAGTATTGTGGAAAGAGCTTCGCGTATCGATATTGTTGGCGACGTGCCTGTCTGCGGTGTGCTTCGGCAAGCTCTATCTGTTGGACGGACTCGCATTCGGCTACCCCTACACTTGGTACATATGTCTGGCTGTATCGATGTCTCTGTTTGCGACGGTAGTCATCGCAAAGATCGTCGGTTGTATGATGCCGATATTTGCCAAAGTGTGCCGATTGGACCCCGCCGTCGTTGCAAGTCCCTTCATCACCACTATCGTAGACGCACTGTCTCTGATAATCTTCTGCCTGATATCTATGGCAATATTGCCTGCCCTGGCATAGACAAAATCAACGCGCCCCATCGCGATGGAGCGCGTTTTTTTTGGCAATAACTAAGCTACGGTGCCGCCGTCAAGTTTCTTTACGGTAAGATACGCGTTGACGTTGGCTGTGGGCGTAAGGCTGGTAGTCGCGTCGGAAGTCAGCACAAGCGTCAACTCGTCGTCAGCCACCAGGGTCACTATCGCAGAGCCTGTCTGCGAGGCGGTCGTGCCCGTATTGAAGTCATGCGTGACAACTGTCGAAGGCTCGGCTGCTCCGTTGACATAGACGCTCAAAGTCAGAGTCGCGCCCGGGGTGACGTTGCCGCTCACGCCGTAATCGATCTCGTAGTCGCCCGCTTCCGTCACCGTGACGCTATTGGTCCCGTAGGTGACATTGGACGACGGCATCGTCGATGCCAGAACAAGAGTCGTCGGCGTTGCCTCGGTAAGCGGAACCTCCGTCGCGGCTGTGGAATACAATCCGCCGTAAGACGCAAGTCCGTTTGTCGCGGGACCCGCAGGTCCGACGGGACCGACTGCTCCTTCTACGCCTTGAATACCCTGCGGACCGGTGGCACCTGTGGCGCCTGTTGCTCCCGTGGGACCGATAGGACCGATAGGACCTTGTATGCCCTGTATACCCTGCGGACCGGTGGCACCCGTCGCGCCTGTTACGCCGGGGATACCTTGCGGACCCGGAATACCTTGCAATCCCTGCGGACCTTGCGGTCCTGTGGGGCAAGTAACTTATGGGACAATGTTTAATCTTTTTTGCTTAAAGTCCGCCAAACTTTCATTACTAAGAAA
>CANQNJ010000064.1 GCA_947625185.1 uncultured Clostridia bacterium | reverse complement strand
TTTTGTGACTCGCCCAAAGATGCATTCCGATATTAAATTAAGATTTTGCTTGATTCCCTATGGAATACACCCAAAAGGGGCGTTTTGTCAATTTCTCTTTGATTTGAAGTATTCGGTCAACAACGCGGAACACTCCCGTTCCGATATGCCGCCGCGGATTTGCAATTCGTGATTGAGCGTGCGCCCTATCGTCTCGGCAAGCTGCAAACAACCCTTGCCGCTCAGATCGAACGCTCCGAAGAACACGTTGCGAAGCCTGGCGTTGTAACAGGCGCCGAGGCACATAACACACGGTTCCAACGTAACGTACAAATCGCAACCGACAAGGCGCCAATCGTTGAGCTTTCGGCAAGCGCGCCTTATCGCGACAAGCTCTGCATGATCGGTGGCGTCGCGCGAAGCGTTGCGCGTATTGTGCGCACGCGCTATCACCTTGCCCTCCCTGACGATCACCGCGCCGATGGGAACCTCGTCCTCTTCGGCGGACAACCGAGCTTGTTTAAGCGCAAGCCTCATATATTTCTCCGCGTCGGTCATAGCGTTTCCTCATAACGAGGGATGTCTTCGGTATCGCGATATCTGCCCTGTTCGATAATCTCGGCAAGCTTGTACAGATTGATGCGGCTGTTGATCTCGCGCATCATATCCGCGTCTACTTTTAGTACCTTGCGATCGTAAGTCATCAGACCGTTGACTTCGTCCTCCACGTCCGTCAACTGCGTGTATACCGCCGCCGACAGTCCGCGGCTGACCCACGGGCAAACGTCGCGCTCGTACAACGCTTCCAATCCGCGGTTAAAGGATTGCAGATCGGCAAATTGCTTGTAACTGTACGTATTGTCGAGATTGGCGCTGTGTCCGTCGTCCTTGAAGCTGTACCCGCCGAATTCCGTCAGGCAAACGGCGCGATTCTTGTCCTTGGGCAGACGCAATTTCTTGAAATAAACGTGTATGCTCTTGACGTCTCCGCCACCCTGATCGTGCCAACCACTGGCGTGATCTACGGTGCGCGTGGGGTCGAGTTGCTTGGTGAGCGCAGCCACTTCGTTGGCGTCGAATTGTCCCCACCCCTCGTTGAAAGGTACCCACATCGCAATGGACACGCAGTTGTACAGTTGCTCTATCATCTCGCTGTATTCGTTGACAAACAGGTCGCGGCTTTCCTGCGACTTGCGCCCGAAGCGGACGTAATTGTTGTCGCGAAAATGTTCAAACCCCAAAAAAGGCGCATAAGAAACCGTCCACTTGCCGTAACGGGTGCCTCCGCTCGGCATATCCTGCCATACCAACATACCGAGTCTGTCGCAATGATAGTACCAACGCGCAGGCTCCACCTTGACGTGCTTGCGAAGCATATTGAAACCGAGGCTCTTAGCCGTCTCGATATCGTATATCATCGCCTCGTCCGACGGAGCAGTATACAAGCCGTCGCTCCAATACCCTTGATCCAACAGTCCGTTGTGGAAGTACGGTTTGTTGTTGAGCATAAGTCTGCAATACTTGCCCGCCGTTTCGCAGCCGAACTTGCGCATGCCGAAATAGCTTTCGACGCGATCCCTGCGAGAAATAAACCGCAAATTGTAAAGATGCGGATTCTCGGGCGTCCACGGAATAAACTCTCTGTTGGGAAAACGTACCGTAATTCTGCCCTTGCCGTCGTTCTTGGCGATCTCTTTGTCGCCGTCCAACACAACGACCGTTATCGGCTCGTCGAAGTTGCATTTGACGTCTACCACAACCTGCGCATTGTCGAAGTCCGGCGTGATCCTGACGGACTCTATATACTGCGCGGGGACGCTTTCCATCCACACCGTTTGCCAGATGCCGCTTTGCGCCGTATACCACATTCCTCCGCGTCGCGAACTCTGCTTGCCACGCGTCTGATAGCCGGTATCCGTCATATCCTGAACCTTGACTACCAATTCGTTGCCGTCCGGTTTGATAAAGTCCGTAATATCCGCGTCGAAACTGTTGTATCCCCCTTCGTGATGACAGACGTGTTCGCCGTTGACGTACACGTCGCACACGTTGTCCACAGCGCCGAAGTGCAGAAGCACCCTGTCCTTGACAAATGTCTTGGGCAAGACGAACGTTCTGCGATAGAAAAGAAATTCCTTGGGTCTGAGCGTATGCCCCACGCCCGAAAGCGGACTCTCGGGAGAAAACGGAACAAGTATCTTGCCGTGGAAATCTTGGGGAATGACGTCTTTCGTGGTAATGGCATACTCCCACCAACCGTTAAGGTTGAAGTAGCTTTTGCGGACAAATTGCGGACGCGGATACTCCTGTAACGGCTTGGCGCCGAGGTCCTTGCCCCAGGTTGTAAACAGATTACGCAACGACATATTGACAATCTCCTTTTACAAGCAGTATTTTAGCACAAAATCTCCATAATGTAAATAAACATAAAACAAATGCGCCGATCTTGTATAAAATTTTACTTTTTTGTTGCCAAATATTTTGCGCGGCGAATCTGCGCAAAGCACAAAAGAGGCGTCGCTTAACGCGACGCCTCCCGTAATGTGCCCGTAAAGGCTATTTGTAGAGATTGAGCCGGTTATATACCGTCATCGTCCGTGAAACTCGTCCCTCAGGAAAAGTTAAGCGTATTGACAGTCTTAACCCCTTCGGAATCGGTTACGGAAAGCACGCAGCCTTTTGCTCCTTTGTTGTTCCAATCGCACAAAGCCAACTCTACGGTAACTTTCTGACCGTCATATTGAGAAACAAAGCTGTATTGTTTGCCGCCGCCTGCGTACAGCAACAATTCGGTATCGCCGTCCTTGACGAACACCTTTACTGAATAATTAGATCCTTCTACCCTTATCTCCACATCGACTACGTAAACAACGGTTGTGTAGTTGGCGGGTTTGTCGGCATTGACTATTTCGGACAACGTTTTACCTTTTACAAAAGTCTGCGTCGAATAATCGTGTCCACCGTATTCGTTAAGCAATACTTCTGCTTTGTCCAGATAGGTTTGTCCAATATTTCCGTCTTTGCTCTTGTTTGCACGCGTCGCTTTAATTGTCACTAAATCTCCGAGCGTCAACTCGGCGCATGTTTCTTTTGATGCCATTAGTACTGCAATTACGCCCGTATCGTCGATCAGATAAAATCCCACCTGATTGACAAGAGACGGACCGACAACGCCCTTGACGGTGACTTCGCTGGCCAAAGCGGCGTCGATTGCCTGCTTGACGGTAATGGCGTCGTATTGCTGTTTTTGTTCGACGGTTACGGTTACTTTCGCCTCGGCAGAATAGGTCTTGTATTGAGCGGTTATGGTTATATTCGCCTTGCCCGGGGCGAGCGTGTGCATAACGGTCTTGCCGTCGGATGTCTCGAACTTGACGGATGCCTCGTTGTCGGAGACATAGCTCAACGTGATGTCGCCCAGACCGAGCAATTCGCTATTGACGGAAGTCAACACTTCCAACGCGGGGTCGGCTTGATAACTCTCTCTGAACTGCTCTACGGCATAGTAATCCAAGGCAAATTGCGGAGCGTCTTTCTCGTCGAACTTGTAACCGTCGTCGCTTACCTGGACGGGAACGAATCTCCATACGCAACCCGTCGCGGTGGACTTGGCGTTGATGACCGACAGATACACGGTGCAGATCTTGCCGTCGAATTCGTCCAACCATGTGTAATCGCTGCCGTTGCATTGAGTATACACATAGCTGCCCGTATTACCGTCGATGTCATCAATGTAGTAGTTGACAAATCCCGAATCGGGAGCTTTGCGCACGAGCGCGTTGACCTTGAATATCGTTGTGGTGATATTGTCCGTTACGGGCGTGTCCATTATTTTCTTGACTGTGGACTCCGTAACCCAACCGTAATCGACGGGTTGATCGCTTGCCGACTTGTCAACCAGGTGCGCGTTGGCAAGTTGGATGCAGCCCGTATAACCGTGACTTTGGGCATTCGCCTGTTCGCTATCCAATATCCAATTGTCGCGTTCGGCGGCGACCTTGACCTTGTCGCCGACCTTTACCTGCGGTGCAAGCTGTCCGTCGTACACATAAATACTGCCCGTGCCGTCCACCAGATAAAATCCGCTCGGTTTCATTCCGTTGGCGTTTGTGATGAAGGCAACAACGCCCTCAACAAGCACCTTGCTGCCCGCCGCCTTGGCGCGCGCCTCGCTGACATTGGCTTGGGCGTAATCATTGACGTCAAAGTCGGGAGTGGAAGGTTTTTCAAAGTGAACAATCCATGCCCTGTTGATTTCCTTTGTTTTCCCTTGATGATTCTTGATGTTTTGAATATACAACACAACGTAGTCACCTGCAACGGGTTTGTCGGCCATAGCATCGTATCGTAGACTGCCGTCCTCACTTTGCGTTCCGTAAACCATAATTTCTCCCGTTTCGTCTTGCAAAGTCATTTGACCAAACGTGGCGTTATCGATACTCTTAACAATTCCGTCAATGTATCGTTTGTATTCAATCTCATCCGACTCCGTGTCGGGGATATTAGCCAACACCTCGGCTATCGTTACCAATTTGTGTCCTTGCCAACCCTTGACCCAAGAGGCGGTAAGCGTTACGTCCTTCTCGGGCATTGTAAAGGTTTGTCCGGGAGTATAAACCGTATCGCCGTCCGTCCACCCGTCGAAGACATGACCGGCAAGCTCAAACGGATTGTCGGCAACGGTTACGGTGTCGCCCTTGGAGTACTCCCGTACTTGCGGTGCGGTACCCGTGGCATTGTCGTCGCCATTGTCATACGTCACCGTATATTTATCGGGCATAGGCGTAGGCGGTATATCGGGGTCGCACGCAACGAACGTAAAAATGAGGCATACAAAAAGTACAACACTCAGCATAATAAGTGCCTGTTTTTTGAACATCGTAGTTCCTCCTTATGTTTTTGCTTCGAGTGTTTGTTTTTGGGGGTGTCACTTCAACAATAAAAAATTGATGAAAACGTTTTTTTTGGGGGAAACACATCGCGCCGAATAAAGCATACCCCCCCCCACGCCTTCTGTCAAGTCCTCGACGCAAAAATGAAAACAACCCGTACATTTTCAGTTATGCTGTCCCATCGCTGTTGTAACAATGCAAATCGATTGCAAAAATTTGTCTTGCAGCGTCCTCTCGGTTGAAATTATCGCGTGAGTGTGCTACAATAAAAAGAAAACGGCGAGAAACTGACAATGAAATTTGAAAAGGTATCCTTTGAAACATTCAAGACCAACGGCACGCGCGATACGTACGACGATATACGCCTGCCCGAACGCGCCACGGCAAAGAGCGCGGGATACGACTTCTTTGCGCCGACGGATATCGACATTGCGCCCGATCGGACCGTCACCGTCGCGACGGGCGTGCGCGCGCTGATGCCTGATAACGTATGTCTGATGATATTTCCGCGCAGCGGATTGGGATTCAGATACAAACTGCGCCTTAACAATACCGTCGGCATAATAGACGCCGATTACAGCGACAGCGACAACGAGGGACATATATTCGTACGAATGACAAACGAAAGCGACAAGCCGCTCCATATAGACCGCGGCGACGCGTTTGCGCAGGGGATATTTGTACAATACCTGCTTACAGAGGATGACAACGTGACAACTCGGCGCAACGGCGGACTCGGTTCCACCGACCGCGGCAACAAGTGAAATAATACGCAACTTACGCCCTGCGGACAAGCGGCGCCGTTAAATACGGTTGCCCCGACGCAACAAGTTTGCACTCACGGCGCGGTTTATGCGGCGGAACGCAGACGGACGGGGCGTAACGTCATCAGGTAAATAAATGGAGATATTCGGCAGTATAATCGGCGTTGCGGTATTTGCCGCGATAATCGCGCTGATAATATATTTCCTCCGCAAGACGGGCAGACCGTCGCACCGCGCAACGAGAAGAGGCAAGAGGATCATACGCATTGGCGAGCCTCATTCGGCGGAACAGGCGGGCGAACAGGGCGAACGGACGGTGCGGTGGTACATCGGCGACACGGTAGAGGGCAGACAATATGTACTGAACGATTACATCGTTGCCAAGGGACAGTTCAGCAGTCAGATAGACCATATAGTGATCAATCCGCGCGGAGTGTTCGTAATAGAGACGAAAAATTACACGGGATATGTGTTCGGATCGGACGCGCAGAAACAATGGACTCACGTCACAAATTACGGCAAAGAAAAGGTCCCGTTTTACAGTCCCGTCAAGCAAAACGAGACCCATGTCAAGAAAATACGTCAGATTGCGGGCAATGTGCCCGTCCGCTCATTGGTGGTATTCGTCCAAAACAACACCGAAAATATCCGATCGAGCTGCGTGATACCGCTGTATGATCTGCACAATGCCCTGAACACGGGCGACGACGTATTGAGCGCCGACAAGATGAGGGAGATATACGACAAACTTGTCCGCGCGCGCTCGGATCTGACCGACGAAGAACACACATTAAGGGTATTGAGAAATAACGAATCGATCCGAAACGGAATTTGCCCCGCCTGCGGCGGCAGACTCGTGCAGAGACACGGCAAATACGGCGACTTCTACGGGTGCAGCAATTATCCCAAATGTAAATTCAAAAGAAATATCGATAATAAATAAGCCAAGGGCTGTCGCAAGTGGACAAAATTCACTTGCGGCAGCCCCTATTTTTGAGTGTTTTTACAAATTAACAGGGTTTTGAGCGCTTTTCGGGGTGTTTTTGTGCACAACTTGGGATTTTTGTGTAGCAGAATATAAGAGGTGTGGC
>CANQNJ010000063.1 GCA_947625185.1 uncultured Clostridia bacterium | reverse complement strand
AAGCGCGTTTCCTGTCCGGTGCTTATCGTCAACGGACGCGACGACGAGGCGACTCCCGTCAGTCACGCGCGCAGGTTGAGCGGTTTGATAAAGAACAGCAGTCTCGTGCTTATAGACGGCGGACACTTCGCATTCTTTTACGCGCCGCGCGCCTTTGCCGATACAATAAAAAATTTTGTGGAGTAGATATGCGCACAGCAGCGGCGTTGATATGCGCTTTGGCACTTACGGTAGCTTCCGCGGAGTGTTTCAGGGTATTGCAGGCGGCAAGTTACCGTCCGCAAAGGGGATATTTCAAAGTATATTTTTCCGCTTATGCGGCGTCACTGTTTGCGGTGCAGGTTGTTGCCGTCGCGTCGGAGCTTTTGTGGGAGTTCGTCTGTTGTTATATCGACGCGGCGATGTTTTCGGCGCTTGCGCTGGCGTGGAGCCTTGTCCGCCGCAAAAGTCCGCTGCGTCTCACCAAGCGCATCCGGCGAATGTTCGCCGTGCAAGCAGTCGTCCTGTCGGCGCTTTGTCTTTTTGTAAATTGCGGTTGGTGGGTGTGGTTGCTGCCCGTGATAACCGTCGCGTCCTGGGGGATATGTCTGCCGACGGATATTGCCGTCAATAGGTACTATATCGGTAAAGCGCGCGCTAAGCTCGCCGAAAGCGGCGCAACCGTCATCGCAGTTACGGGCAGTTACGGCAAGACTTCCGTCAAGGATATGTTGGCTGTCTTGTTGAACGACTGCGTTTCGCCGCGGGGCAGCTGCAATACGCCTCTCGGCATTGCGGCATACATCAACGGGACGGATCTGAGCGGGGCGCGATATCTTGTGTTGGAGTTCGGCGCCCGCCGCAAAAAGGACGTCGCCGAGTTGTGCAGACTGTACCGACCTCGTTACGGCATAGTTACGGGCGTATGCGCGCAGCATTTGTCCACGTTCGGCAGTATCGACAACGTGATCGCCGCCAAGCGCGAGTTGCCGGAGAATTTGCCGCCGGACGGGTTTTGCATACTGAATCAGCGCGACGGCATAGTTGCGGGATTTGCCAACGCGGGCGTCTGCGCCAAATATATGTCGGAGGAGGGCATCGTGGTGAAGGCGGTAAGCGTCGATTTCGGCGGAACGTTGTTGGAGGTGGAATACGACGGCGAACGTCGGCGGATCACTCTTCCGCAGATATCCGATTACATAGCCGATACCTTTGCCGTTTGTCTGCAAACGACGCTCAGATTGGGGCAGGAGTTCAACGTTACCCTTGACAACGCGGCAAATATTCAACCGACTCCGCACCGATTGCAACTGATGAAGGGCGCGGGATTTCACATACTCGACGACAGTTACAACGGCAGCGCGACAGGAGTTGCAAGCTGTTGCCGCACCCTTGCCAAGTTTGATTGCGTCAAGGTGGTAATCACGCAGGGCTTGACGGAGTGCGGCAAAGCGCGGCGCGAAATGAACGTCGAATGCGGCTGGCTGTTGGGCTGCGCGTGCGACGCGGCGGTGGTGTTGGGCAAAAACAAAAAATATCTCGCGGAGGGGTTGATGCTCACCGATTGCCGCATATCGTTTGCAAACAGTATCGATCAAGCCGTCCGTATCGCCGCTCCCCTCGCGCAGGGCGGAATATTGCTGTTCCAGAACGATCTGCCCGATGTGGCAAATCTGTGACGGAAAAATTTAACTACTCGGAGTGTGAAAAATGATATTATCCGACAAAACCAAACGCGCAGGAAACGTTGCGCTTATTTACGGCGGCAAAAGCTGCGAACACGAGATATCCGTCATAACCGCCTGTCTTGCCAAGGGGTACTTCGCGGGCGAAGTTTACAGCGTGTATCTCGACAAAAGCAATCGCGCCTATCTCGTAGGCAACGATTGGACTCCGCGCGACCACCTTTCAAAAAAACTTAAAACGCCCGCAGTCTTTCTGACGGGAGAGAGCGCATTGGGCGTGGTGCGGGGCAGACGGTTGGTCAAGCTGCCGATAGACGTTGCCGTCAATTGCTGTCACGGCTTAAACGGCGAGGACGGCTGCATTGCGGCGCTGTGTCGGATGTGCGGCGTTCCGCTTGTCGGCTCCGACGTAGCTTCGAGCGCGATAGCAATGGATAAGATCCTCACCAAGCAGGCGCTTGCGGCAAAGGGATTTCCCGTGGTTTCGGGCGCGGAGGTGCGCCGCGGAGACAATGCCGAGACCGCCGTGCGCGGACTTACATACCCGCTGATAGTCAAGCCTGCGTTGCTCGGGTCAAGCATCGGCGTTACCGTCGCGCATACTCCGCAGGAACTTGACGCCGCATTGCGCATATCCTTCCGTTATTGCGGCAGGGCGCTCGTCGAGGAGGCGCTTACCGACTTTACGGAACTCAACTGCGCGGCGCTTCGGGCGAACGGCAAGGTAATTGCAAGCAACGTGGATATACCCGTCACCGTCAACGAATTGCTCACTTTCCGCGACAAATACATCGAGAACAATGCCGTCGGCAAGCCTTCCGCTTTGGCGGAGAGCGTCAAAGCCGACGTATCCCGCATAACTGCGGAAATTTACGACAAACTGTCTTTCGGTGGGGTGATAAGAGTGGATTTTCTGCTTGATAACGATACGGGCAAGTTGTATGTCAACGAAATAAATACGACGCCGGGTTCTCTCGCCTTCGGGTTGTGGGAGGGCGTATTTTCCCGCACGCAATACGGTGAGGCGTTGGTAGATCAAGCCGTCGCCGACTATCGCGAAATGCAAAGTTACGTCTATACCTTCGAGTCGGGGGTTCTTAACGGCGTCGGCGGGATAAAGAAAAAGTGACCGCCCGCCCTTGAACAAAAAGGGCGGAGCGAAGAGATTTTTGTCGGCTTACCTCGATCGTCGGCGTGCGTAGGATCTGTCCGTACGGCGGCGATTGCGGCGGGTTCCGTCGTCTCATATATGGGCGGACTGCGCTGTGCGATGGCGCGCAAGCCTACATTCAACGGCAAACAAGCCTGTCCATCGCCTGCTGAAAGGCGGCAAGCGTCAGCTTCGGCGCAAAGAAATCTTTCGCCGCGATGTTTTCGTTTGTTTCTCCCGTAAGTTTGCGGAATATTTCATTAAGGTCGAATTCGTCCGAGCAATCGTATTTCACCGTATGCCTCCTTGATTTTTCTGACAACATTGTATCATACAAATATTGACATAAAGCTGACAGTATTATAAGAAATTTTTAATTATTTTAATATAAAACTTGACAACTGTGTGTCGGTGTTTTATAATGCGGTATATCTAAGTTTATGCTCGTGAGGTAGATTTATGCAGATTCCAGTTCTGGTAGGCATTTTGTCCACGCTGCTTTCCGCAGACGGTCTGGTTCGCGCTGCGGACTTGTCCGTAAAGTACGAGATATCCACCCGATCCGTATACAGATACATAGCGATGTTGTCCGAGGGCGGCGTCCCGATAGAGAGCGTCGTCGGGCGCAACGGCGGGTGGAGAATAGTGGAGAATTACAAGCTGAAAGCCACCTATTTTACCCCCGAGGAGTACGAGCGGCTGATATTCAGCTTGCAGAGTTCCACATTGCAGGATGACGTCACGCGCCAAGCCACGCTCAAACTTACCGGTCTCAATCGCGTTCACGAAAGCGCCACCCTGCTCAAAAGCGACCAATTGATAGTGGACGGCGGCGATACCGCTCTGGGTGAGCTTGTCAACACAATCTCCGACTGCATATCTTCCCGCAAACTATGCCACATAGAGTATCACGCCAAGGACGGATCCGACTCCGTACGCGTTATCGAGCCGTATTGTCTCATTCTCAAAGACGGCGCCTGGTATGTGTATAGTTTTTGTCGGTTGCGGCGCGACTTTCGCTATTTCAAGGTGTCCCGCATAGTCAAGCTGCAAGTCGGCGACAGATTCAGCGGCAGACCGTACGACGGCGTGGACAGCAGCGTAATCGGCACCGACGTGCTGAAAGGCAAGGAGATGTGCGACGTACTGCTCAGCGTGGACAGCAGTTCGCTGTCCGCATGCGAGGAGTGGTTGGGGGTCAGTTCCGTCGTGAAGCTGGGCGAAAGCTATATTGCCAAGGCGACCCTGCCCTATGACGAGTTGCTTATCAATAGGATTTTGTCTCTCGGCAGCGGAGTGCGCGTCGAGGCGCCCCATCGCCTGCGTCAAGCCGTCATCGAGCGGTGCAGACAGGTGACGGAGATCAACCGCGACGAGTAGGCTCCGAAAAACTGCCTTCCGCAATGTTGCTTGACGGGGCGGATTGAAAAAGAGTTTTTAATAAAATACACAAAACGAGCGTAGATAGATACTTAGACTACTATAACAACAAGTGAATAAGTCTAAAACTAAAAGGACTCAGCCCTGTACAGTACAGGGCCGAGTACGAAAAGAACAATCTAAAAAGAGAGTAATTATTAGTCCAATTTTTGGGGTGCACTGCAGAGGAAGGGGAGCTGTCTGCGATAGCAGATGAGGGGTTTGAAGTATTAAAAAGACGCCGTATCCCCGCGCAATCTGCGACTGTAACAAAGTTTTTGCACGCTTAATAGTATAGCAGTAGGGGCAAACCCCAACTAAGTACAAGGAGTGTTGTCATATGAGTTGTTTTTGGAACAATAACTGCTGTTGTCACAATGAGAGCGGCACCAATACGGTTATCATCGACCGCGGTCTGCGCGGTCCGCGCGGTTTCACGGGTCCGCAAGGCATAATGGGTCCCCCGGGAATGAGCATTACGGGCGCCACAGGCGCCACTGAACAAGTAACATAAGGGAAAAGATAATATATAGTCAAAGCTTCAATTGTGGTATGAGTTTAATTTAATTAGTGCTTTGCTTGCTAGAATAGGTCTTTTTTAAAATCATCGATCTATCTCAGAATATCAATAAAAGTTAATTTTTGGAAAATTTTAGTTGACAAATTATTGATTTTTATTTTCAATTATGCTAAACTATGTTTGTAATTATGGTAAGTAAATCATAATTAAATAAATAATACCGATGCGTAACCACTCCAATGGGTTATTGAAATGCATTAGCTACCTGTCGCGTATCGCTGTTAATTGGATGGAGTTTACCTATGAGACAAACGATAAAGACTTATACCGCGAGAGAGAAACGTATTATGCGTGTTTATTTCTTGCGTTTTTGTTACTGAGGAAGTTTTGCAGAAGACAAATGAAAATTTTACAATCCCCACACATAAAAGAGGATCTCGACTATGAACAGAATTTAAAGGAAAGACCTATCACTAAATCAAAGAAATTTAAGTTAATTATAAGTGACATCGGAGAGAATCTCTTCTTGATTATAGTGTCTATCATTCCTATAATATTCTACCCAGCATTATATCACGCAATAGACAAAGAATATGATGTCATTCATGGTATAATTACGAATCCAGATATAATGCTTTTAACAATTCCGTATATTATGCACTGTATACTTTGGGTATCAAGTCGAGATGATGTACGATGGAAAAAATTCACAGTGTGTTGGAATCTTATTGTCGTAATCGTGTCCATATTGGTCTATTTCTTGCTCAAACTTCATAGTATTGATAAAGACTCGATACGAATTACAACAATATGGGTATTTTTTGGCGTGACAATTATTTCGGGATTTTTTGGAAGTACACGGATAAGCTAACATAAGGAGGTTAATAAAATGGTAATTGCAATCTTAGTTTTAGTAATTGGTATGTTCGTGTTTTCTGTAGGAGTTATGATTTATATGATAATTTCTACTTATAAGGAAAGAAAACAGAAAACTATCAATAAAGAAAAAATTTTACAAGAGCAAAAAGAGAACAAAGAATTCTTATCAACATCGCGTTCATCAAAAAAATGTGCAGAGGTCTGTTGGAATATCGTTAATAATGCAACAACAACGCTTACGGTAAATGCAAGAAAATCAAACTATAGTGATGAACGTGAAAGTTGTCATTTTAGCAAAAATCTTACAGATAAAAGATTAGCTTTAATGAATGAGATAGATGGAGAATGTGAATATGGACGATATTGAATTTGTATCTGTGAAAATAGCTGAACTGCTTAAACAATATGACATTAAGGAAGAACGATATAAAAGCAGATACAAAGCACTTTATGATGACATTACTAACTATATAGAAACCCTTGATCTCAAAGATACGCAAGTTGTCTTGAATAAAAATAGCTTGGGCTTTTTGTTGGTTGACTATTTTATGGATATTGGGAGACTGAAAGAGTTTCATCATATTGATCATGTAAATAGTATTAAAATAGTCTCCTATATCTCATATTGGTTTCTTAGACGAAAGCCGATACAAGTTTTATCTGATGCTGACAGTCATTTATACATCAACGAAAAGTTTATAACGCTTTATATCTTGGATTTTTTGATGAACGATCATCGTGGAAATATATTGGACAGAGAAGAAAAAGGACTTGTGGCATTTAGAGAACAGTTATTCTATTATCTTAAATATAGACATTTTGATGCACAATCTATTGAGATGATACTAATGTCTTTTTTTGCAGGGCAAATTTATGAAAATTTACAAGAGGATTTAAGCAGTAAATTACCTAAATCTGAGAGTGAAGATGATTTTTAACGAAGTTTCTATTAAATAACGCGAAAGCACTAAAACAACAACTAAATTTATATAAAATAAAGGCTCTATGTCAAATGTTGGGGTGTAGGTACTTTTCCCAACATATAATTGAATAGGTTTGCTCCCTCTATCTGCGGCAGTACTGCCGCAGATAGAGGGTTTCTTTTACCCGCATGCAAGCAGTATTCTTTTCCTGAAT
>CANQNJ010000062.1 GCA_947625185.1 uncultured Clostridia bacterium | reverse complement strand
CGCCGTCGCAGCTCGCCCTTGACATCATCGCCCGCGCTGATTGCGCGGGCGTTATTGCTGTCCGGCGGCTGCTCTTCTCCCCATCAAGTCTCCTTTGTCGACTTGACGGGGATCCCGTTTTTGTTACAAGGTCCCCGACCGCCCACCCCTGTCCGCGGAAAAAGGATTTGTTACAGTTACAAATTTGAAGTTTGCCGCTGCGCGACAAGAGTTGCGGTCGGGACATTAATTAAAACAATTTGTTTCTTAACAATGCTTATTTCGCAATAGTTATATATGCCTATACAGCCGTCCCCGTCGGCAACAGCATAGCGCGCCTACGGGGAAGGGGGACCGCTTGCGGTGGAAGAGGGTTATGAGGAATAAGACTTGTTTTGTATATCCCTCTATCGTCGCCCTATGGGCGCCACTTTCCCCGTAACGGCTTGCCCGTGACGGGGAAAGTCTTTTACAGGGACAAAGTTCGCAACAGTGACAAAAGGCGCCCACTTGATGAGGAAGTGGGCGTGGCGCGAAAAGTCCATAACAACGTTTTGGAGTTGCCCGTCCTGAGTGCAAGTGGGTCAATCTCGTATAGTAATAAAAAAGCCTCCCTTTCTGCCCCTTTGAGGGGCATAAGGGGAGGGGGACCACCGATAGGTGGTGGTGGGGTTTGATAGGGTGAGTTTTACTAAATTCCCAACCTTAACTTTGCGGTGTAACCGCAAAACTTCACTGTGCGCAAGCACAACTTCACACAGCGAAGCTGTACTTCACTGCCGTAGGCAACTTCACCTTAAACACATCCCGATATTTTTATAGATTAAAATTATTTCAGACCGACTCCCGCTGCGGAGTCGGTCTGTTTTTGCGTCGATCGTGGGCTGTGCGCCGTTCGTCGCAAGGCAAATTGTTTCGGTAGTCGCAGTGTATTTCGCCGTTTGGGCGGTTATGGGCGGATTTTGCACGGCATGTTTTCTCACCGGCAGCGGCAGGATTTTTAATATTGTATTCTGTAAATGATATTCTATTAAATTTCATATAATTTGGCGTATTGGGGTCTATTTCGTTGACAATGGCAAAAATCGATGGTAAAATTTACTCAATCGATGGCAGAAGTACAGTTATGCCGTTGTTCGAATAGCCTAAAACTTAATAAGTCGGTTATGAGCAGCTCGGACAAAGGCGCAAGTTGTATGCTTTTACCAATCGTGTGAAAGTAAGTGCTTTTTGTACCGAGCATTTTTATTTCGACAAAAATCTAAACAAGGAGGGTACAGTTATGAAACGAACGAAAAGACTGTTGCTTGCGGTGCTGTGCATTGCGTTGGTACTTGCAGGCGCCTTGACGGTTGTTGCGGCGTGTCAAGAGCAGGAAACAGGGTTCTCTCTCACGCTCAGTTTTGACAGCGCCAAGGGTAGCGTAACTGCCACAAAGCCCGCGGAGGGCGAGCTTTTTGACAGCGGAGAAGAAATAACTGTAACCGTAACACCTGCCGATAACTTTGAAGTTGCAAGCTTCCGGGTTAATGGTACCGATGCCCAAATGCCAATGGGGGGGGGTACCTATAAGTTTAGTATAACGGCAGATACAACGGTTGCGGTTACATTCAATCAAAAGCAGGACGTGCCGCCTGCATCCGCATTTGAGGTAAAGGCGTCTGTCAACTATGCAGATGGTGCCGATCTGGTCCTCAGCGCGACAAGCGCCGAGAGCGGCACGCCAGTCTCACTCACCGTAACCGTTAAGGATGGTTATGTACTCCGCGACGTCAAGGTCAACGGCAACACAATAGAGGCGTCGGAGGGCAAATACACATTTAATGTCACTGCCAATACGGAATTTGTCGTTACATTGGCAAAAATAGTCAATGTGTACGCATCAGTCACTCCCGCCGACAGCGGTGCAAGCATAACCGTTTCAGCACCCATTCACGACAACAATTATTGGTCGGGAGACGAAATCACAATCACAGTTGCAAATATACCCCAAGGCAAAATGCTTGAAGCGTTGGAAGTAAACGGCAATGAACTCAAGGCAACGGACAACACGTTTACTTACACACTCACCGACAATGATGCGCAAGTTGTTGCCTACATAGTCGATGCACAAATAGATATTGATTTGTTGGCTTCACTGAGGGGTAATGTCGCATTTGAGGGCACGCTCACAATTGACTACGACAGCAAACGTAAACAAGACAATACTTTTGATTTACTCACAATTTTTGATAACGACAACCATATCATTTACAACGAGCACATGTTGAACGGAACACCCACCGTGGTACTCTTCAAAGCTCCGATTTCCGGACTTGAAGGAAACAACAGTGTTTACAATGGGTACATGGGATTTTACGCTCACGACTACTCGGGTTTCCTCGGTTTGCTTTCGCCATATTTCAAAGATTCCACAAGCTCAAATGTTTACTCATATGAGGAAATTAGCAACCCATTTGAGCAGTTGACCGTCAGCGATTTTGTCTGGGCGGGCGACGGCGTCTGGCAGCTTGCCGACACCGCAAATGCTGCCGACTTTGTTTTCCGTATAGTGGGCGTAGCCGATACAATGGTGTCACTGCGCATTGTAGAGGAGGATTCGGGCGTTCGAATTGAATTTGTTTCGGAAAATCAGCCTATGTCGGCTAACGATCCGCACACATTTACGGCGTACTATTCACTCGTACGCAGCGACAGGACTCTTCCGGAAAACGCCTTTACCACTTACAATCAGCCCACCGTTGATCAGCTTGTTTTGCAGGATGCATTGAATCAAGCGTCCGAATCCGCAAGCTACAAGGCAGCATGGTCTGTGTCCGAAAGCGACCCTGTTCAAGGCGGTACCATCATCGTCAATGACAACGTAATATTCAACGTGGAAAGCAACAACGGTATCTATCGCCGTGCGGACAACTCGGCAACCAACTTTACCGTTGTCAATGACGAATTTGCCAAGGGCACAAATGTTCAAAACTACGGTTTTGAGAGTTTCCTTGCGGATTTTGCAAATTTCGACGTGCGCTTTATGGATATATCCGATGATAACATCTGGTCGCTGCGCGCATTTGACCGGGTCTACTATTCGGTGTCGACTAACACATATTCATCAAGCAACATTCTTCAAAATTTGAGTTCGCTGCTGCCGGGGCAATACTTACAAACGCAAGTTTGGCAATATGCAACGAATGTATCCATCAAATTGGATGCAGACAACAGGCTTGCTCAGATTGTGGTTGACTACACTATCTACTACGATAGTTACCAACTTGTTGTAAATTTCAGCGAGTGGGGCAGTGCTGCGCCGGCATTCCAATTGCCAAGTGACGCAGCCGCGGGAGTCGTCCCTGCGGAAATGACATCCAACTCCTGGACGAACAGCAACGGAGATACCATTTCCGTAGATATTGACGGTGCGGTCAGGAACAACATGGGCGCAACGCTCGGTCAGATCGAAAAATCCGCCGAAGGCGATGTGTACACCGTTACATTGAACGGCACACAATACACGGTATCGGTCAACAGCGACGGCAACCTGGTTTTGACGGATGCCGACAAGCACGCAACGGAGTATGCCGTTTGCAATTGGCCGCAATTTTTCGGCAACTACTTTACATTTGACGGTATCGACGCCTGGTTGGTGGACATCAACTACAAGGGCGCATCTGTCAAAATAGGCAACAACGAAAAAATCGCGCAACGCATCATTTACGGACAAACAACGGATATCCTGGGCTATCCGCAGGATGTTCTTCTTTTGCTGTTTGAGGATGGCTCTATCTACATGTTGCAGTTCAACACCGCAGACGAACAGCACAACACATTGATTCTTATTGACGATCTTAACACTGACCGCGGCTACTACATCGGCAAAATCAGCGATGATTGGGATGGTTTGTTCGGCACGTACAGCTATACCGACAGCAAGGGTGCCGGTATTGTTATCAACATCGGCAACGAAAACGGCAGCAATTACATAACAATTGCCACAATCACCCCCGGTCAGGCTCCGAGCTTCGTCAGGATCGCCGATGCGAACCTTGCCTACTTGTACAATCAGTCGGCAAATGCCACAGGGCAGCAGCTCACATTCTTTGTAGACGGCGCTTTTTCCATCATTTCATCGCTCGGTGACGGCAGAATTGTCTTCGACACGGTGACGGGCAATCCCATCTACCTTCACAGCATATCGCAGCCAATGGATTGGTCCGAGAGTCCCTATGTCGGCTCTTGGCGCGGAGCACGCAACGGCAACACTTATGCCGTTACAATTGCGGCTGACAGTGTGACTGTTTCCTTCAACGGCAACGACCCCGTACTCGCCGACGTGTTGGACTACACAACCGAAGGCGGCTTTATACTCGACGTAGACGGCGAAATATACTATTTGGGAGAACCTACCCCGCAGGACGGCAGATATTATCTGTTTGATTCGGACGGAAGGGCTATTTGCGCACTTACAAATGTCAAGAATGTTGTGTTCAAGGACGAATTTGTCGGCTTGTGGGTTACGGAAGGCGGCGAAAGTCAGGTGGAAATCTCACTGAGCACATTTGTCAACAACAATTTGCCCGCTTCCGATGTGGTATTCGACGAAGAGAGCAATCTCTATTTCATCCATTGGAACGGTTACGAATTTGCAGTAGAACTCAACAACGGAATGCTGAGGATAAGCGAAGTTGTCCGCAAAATGCAGGGCAACGAGGAAGTTGTAACTTTTGTGCAGCCGATAGATTATGTTCCCGCGCCTATATGGTCGGGTCTGCTTGGCGTCTACACAGGCAATTATAACTACAACGGCGTTGAAGCATTTGTGAGCATTAACTTTACCTCAACAAGCGTGACCGTCAGCGGCGCCATCTCGGGCGATGTGACCGAAAGCGTTACTGCGGGCGTCGAAATAGTCAATGTTGAAATTCTTCCGGGATATTTCATGGAACAATATGCGTATGTGTGTACTTTCGTGTTGGATAACGTCACATACACATTGCAGACGGAGGGTGCATATAGTGCCAACGACCTGAACACGCAAATGCTAAACCTCTATGTCGGCGCCGATGCCATCGGCGGTGTTTACAGAGATTTCACAGATATGTTGGATTGGTCGCCTATGTACGGTTTCTGGACAAATGTGGGCGGAAACTACGGCACAAAAATAGTAATGGAGTTTACCGAAGAAGGGATCTATGTCAGCGATGTCGCAAACAACAATGTTGCCGAACCGGTAATCTTTGTAGGTCAAAGCGGCTACAACTATGTGTTCATGGGTCTTGCCACCGGAACCCGGTATCAATTCAGTATTTCCGAAGATGGTGTTTGGACGGTGCTTGCTTACGGCGTAATGCCGGACGGCAATCTGGTTTCGACACAAGGCGTGCCCTATGCTTTGCACAACAGTTTTAGCAGCGAAACCGGCGAGTTTATCGTTACCATCAATCATTTTGGCTTTGTTGTCAACGGTGTCGCATTGGAAAGTTATGTAGTCATAAAGCAAGGTATATTCTCCTTTGATTACCTTGGTCACAAGTATCTGCTGAGCGTCAACGGACAGGACGGTGCGGAACTAATAGACCTCACCGACGGATCCAGCAAAACATTGTTCGCTTGCGATTGGGCGGACTTTGTCGGTATCTACTATTCCGGCACAAGCTTAGGCAAGGTGGACAAGGATATCACTATCGAAGTACGCGCTTCCGGTGTTATTTTGACATATGCCAACGGCGAAACTGTCACAGCAAGCAATGTCGAAAGAAGCAAATTAGTGGATTCATCGTCATCGCCGATTTTCCCGACATACTTTGCGCTATTGGTTTTCCAAGCTGACGGCGTTACCTATCAATTCAGCGAAACCGTTGTGGGTGCAAAGGACAGAATGAAGTTGTACGAAAACGGAGTCCCCGGTCGCGACTTCTTCCGCGAAGAAGTGGTGGATGTTACCGCAAACTGGACAGATCAAGTTGCTTCCGCAACCTACAAAAAGGACAACCATATCGTAACTTTCGGTGCGGAAGGACTTGCCGTAACAGTAGGCGAAAATAGTCTGAACATCGGTTCACTCAGTGTGACCCGCACTCAGGATTTTGTCAATAGCGGCAATAAGTTCACCTTTACCTTTGTTGCGGATGGAACCGCCTGCTCAATTGAACTTGCAAGCAGCGCCAACTATCTGCTCCTGACCGTCGGCGACGCATCGCCCGTTCGTCTTGACAAGGAAGGTTATGTTGCGGATTGGAGCAAGTTCTTTGGCAGCTATTATAGAGCCAATCCCACAAACGACGAGATTTGGATCGTCACTGTCACTGCCGATGGTGTAGACGTCACAATTGACGGCGTTCGCCCCGAGCAATCCTTCCTCTACTACGATGAGGCGGAGGGCTTTGTAGTAACCATTGAGGGAAGAACAATGTATGTCAAATTTGTCACAAGTATCTATGGCATTGTCACAGGCGAAATAAACGATGGCGAAGATTGGTCAATGCCGTTGCTTCAATGTCCGTGGTACGCCAATATAGGAACGTACACAGGCGTTGACCAGAACGGCGAAGCCTATACCGTCATTATAGGCGCCGCATCGGTGATCATTATGCACGGAGATGAAGTAATTATTCAAAGAGACGCAGTTGACGGACTCAGTGGGTCTGCAATCAGCATTTCGATAAATCTCGGAGCATATCAAAACTGTTATATCAGCTTTACGGGCGCCGACAACATTTCGTTGACGATCAACACAACGGACTATATTGTTGCAACCTTGCATCGTGTTGAAGAGTGACAGGCTCCTAATAAATTGACGTAATGTCTATTCGGGCTGTCGCAAACGGACAAAATCCGTCTGCGGCAGCCTTTTTTTGTAAAACAAAACCACCGGCAGTGCCGGTGGTACCAAAGAGCTTTAGCTATGCCCATTTACTTATCCTCCCGTGGT
>CANQNJ010000061.1 GCA_947625185.1 uncultured Clostridia bacterium | reverse complement strand
AGTCCGTTGATATTAGGCGGCTACTGATTGATAGCTTAATTCGGGACTGCCTGCCGTATAAAGGGGACCCCGCCGAGACGAACGAAGCGAAACTCGACGGGGAGAGGAGATGCCGACAGACAGCGGTGCCGCCGAGGAAACGAGGCGGAGCTGTCAAGGGAGAGCAGCGACGACGTAGGCAGTCCGTTGATATTAGGCGGCTACTGATTGATAGCTTAATTCGGGACTGCCTGCCGTATAAAGGGGACCCCGCCGAGCAAACATAGCACACGTCCGATTTGCGGGACGTCGGTTACATACGGATACCGTCAGAATAGCAGGTATAAACAATTCGCAAATAGTCAAAACTCACATCAACAAAATATCGGAGGCAAACAATGAACAGTAACACTACAAAACAACCAAGCAAATTCAGAAGGTTTTTGCGCAACAACGCGGCGCTTCTTTTGCTGATATTCTGCGTATTGGCAATAGCTGCCGTCGTACTTGCGGTCACTCTTACGCGGGACAATAATTCCGTTATCCCCGACAATCCCGTAACGGGCAATCCCGACGATAACAAACCGAACGTCAAGCCGGACGACGACAAACCGTCCACCCCCACGACGGAGAAGATCGACATACACTTTGCAAGTCCGCTCGATTACACCAAGGTGGGATTGGATTTCACGTTCGGACCGGATCACCTGTTTGTGTACAAGCAGACTCTCAATGAATACAGCTCTCACAAAGCGGTGGATTTGCACGCCGCCGAGGGTACCGAGGTCAAGTCGATGTATGACGGAACGGTCATCGAATCCAAGTTGTCCTATCTGGACGGTTATTACGTTGTGATCGATCACGGCGACAATGTGATCGCCACATATGCGTCTTTGTCCGACGTACAGGTCAATGTGGGCGACACCGTCAAGCAGGGCGACGTATTGGGTTATGTAAGCACGACCGCGCGCTGCGAGTTTAAGGAAGGACCCCATCTCCACCTCGAAGTAACGGCAGATGGCAAGAAGGTTGACCCGATGCCCTATGTCAAGGGCGAGGTGTACCGCACCGTAGAAGTGGAAGTAAAGAAATAACAATATCTTTCAAGCGGGCTGTCGCGTTGTGCGGCAGCCTCTTTGTGTTGTAGACAAAAATATGTCTACTACTACAAAAGTTTGCAATAATTACCTCATTGCCGATGATAAAATTGCCGATATGAACGTTTACGTCGAGTATGTCATAGCGGACAATTTTGTTCTGGATACGTTGTTGCTGTGGTGCGCGGCAAAGACTATCAAGTTGCCGGTAAAGCGATGGCGTATTGCACTCGGCGGCGCTGCGGGCACATTGTGCGCCGTTATAAGCGTGTATGTTGCGGGCGTGTGGCTGTATTTGTTGAAGGCGGCGTGTCTTATCGCGATGTGCGCCGTAACCGTAGGCTTCGGCAAAAAATTTTTTTGGTATATTTTGCTCACCGTGGCATATACATTTGTTGCGGGCGGCGCGATCGTCGGATTGTTTCACCTGTTTAACGTGGATTATCTTGACGGCGGCGATTTTTATCGGATGCGTGTACCGTTGTTTGTGTACGTCTTGGCGATAGCGACGGTGGGATTTTTGTGTTACAGCATATATGTCTATATCGGACAGGTAAGAAAAATCGCACCCCATATTGTAAAAATCGCCGTCAAACTGCACAAAACTCACGATCTTACGGGTTTTTGCGACAGTGGCAACAGCCTTGTATACGAGGGCTTGCCCGTGTGTTTCGTTACGGGAAAGTTCGGCGGTTTTGCCGATTACTTTGCCGAGCAAGCTCTTGCCAAGCGCACGGTAAGTATCCCCGTTACCACCGTTGCGGGGACGGTAACGGTCGGCGCGGTGGAGGCGGCTCTGACTCTTAACGGCAACGAGAGCAGGGTGTATCTTGCTTTGCCCGCGGAGAAATGCCGTACCGTGTACAATGTGTTGTTGAACAGCGTATTTTGCGGAGGAGATATATGAAATTATTGCAACTATTAAGAAAACTTTTGGACAAATTGAGCCTTTCGGACAAGGCGGTGCATTATCTGTGCGGCACGGAAGCCTTGCCTCATCCCCTTTCGCCGGAGGAAGAGAGCGAGCTGTTGGACAGGATCGCCGAGGGCGACTCCGAAGCCAAGGACAAGTTGGTGGAACACAATCTTCGTTTGGTGGTATTTCTCGCCAAGAAGTTTGAAAGCAGCGGTCTTGATATGGAAGATCTTGTATCGGTGGGTACTATCGGACTTATCAAGGCGATCAACAGCTTCAAGAGAGACAAGCAGATCAAACTCGCCACATATGCAAGCCGTTGCATAGAGAACGAGATATTGATGTATTTGAGAAAATTGTCCAAACGCAAGACTGAGGTGAGCCTCGACGAACCGCTCAATGTGGACGGCGAGGGCAACGAGCTGCTGTTGGCGGATATTCTCGGCACCGACAGCGACGCCATCTACACCCACGTCGAGAACGAAGTGGAGCGGCAACTGCTGGAAGAGGGACTGTCCCGGCTGTCGCAGAGAGAACAGCAGATCATCGAGATGCGGTTCGGTCTGGACGGCGAGGACGAGCGCACGCAGAAAGAAGTCGCCGACCTTCTCGGAATCTCGCAGAGCTACATATCCCGCTTGGAGAAGAAGATAATCTCCCGCCTCAAAAAAGAAATAGGCAAGCTTGTGTAGCTTGCCTTGCTTATATTATTGTTGTTATCGGAATTTATTTGTTATATGGATTTATTATTAAATACGTTAAGTTTGCCTCTGAAAAAGTGAAGTTTCGGCTATCGCCCTGTGCCAAATTGCTTTATTTCGTCTTGATGAACAGCAGTGCGGCGTTCTGCACGGGGTTATTGGGGTCGTTGAAACTTGCCGTCGGTATATTGAGCAGTTTCAGCAGGTCCGTCATACGGCGGCAGCCGTAGTTGCGCGTGTCGAAGTCGGGATAGCGGTTTTGCAATATCGACCCAACTCTGCTTGCGGGGATAAGTCCGCTTTCTTCGTCGTTATCCTCTATTATCTTGCGTATGGCTTGTTCTATCTCTTGCAGAGACGTGGCGGACGATTCGTCGTTTTTTGCCTCGTCCGTCTCCGGTGCGACGGGTTCCGTCTTGTCGACGGGTTCGTCTGCTTTCTGTTCGGCGGGTTGTTCCTTGGCGGGCTTTACCTTATTTTTGCTTTTCGCGGGTTGTTCTTTACTCTTGTTTTTTGCGTTTGCGTCCGCCTTGCTCTGATCCGCCTTGGCGGGTTCGGTTTTTGCCGACTTCTTGGCTTTGCCGTTCCTGACGGGCGGCTGCTTTTCCTCTCCGGACAGCAGATCTATGTACTTAAATTGCGTACAAGTCTTTACAAAGGGCGACGGCGTATGCGCCATACCCATACCTATCACCGTTTTGCCCGCCTCGCGCAGTCTTGTGGCAAGCTTGGTAAAGTCGCTGTCGCTGGATACCAGGCAAAATCCGTCCAGATTGCCCGTATACAGCAGGTCCATAGCGTCTATTATCATTGCGGAGTCGGTGCTGTTTTTGCCCGTGGTGTAGCTGTATTGCTGAACGGGCGTCAGCGCGTATTCCAACAGCATATTTTTCCAGCTTTGTTTTTCGCTTGTGGTCCAATCGCCGTATATGCGCTTTACGGTGGGCACGCCCGTCTTGGTTATTTCGTCTATTATCGTCTTGATGTAGCGCGGCGACACGTTATCGCTGTCGATAAGCACCGCATATTTTTTCTCGTCCATAGCAACTCCTTACGATTATTGCCTACGCACGGCATATGCCTGCGTAGCTCTAACAAAAACGACCGCAACAATAGGTTTGTGCGGTCGCGGCTGTTTTGAAAAAAACTGCGCGTTGCAGTTGACAATCGACGCCGAAACGGTATTTCGGTAGGTGGCTACTCCAAAGCTACCTTGTGGCACACGCTCGAACTGCGTAGTGCTGCTATGTCCCCATCCTGACACGGTTAACAGTGTCACGTTGCACAAGACCTTGGTATCAACGCTCCTTGCCGCCTCCTGCTTTCCACGCCCAGAGCCGCCTGCAACATTCAGCCTCACTGTGGCGGATTGTGAGTGACAGGGCACCGCCGGCTCCCCGCTTAGCGCAGCAGAATTATTATACACTACCGCGCCAAAAATTGCAACCCTTTTGTATCACCTTGCGCAGGCTTCAATTTGTCGGATATTGACGAAGTTCTGCTTTTACGACATCGTAGTGTATATTTTTGTTTATGATTGTTGCTTGCGTCGGCTTTCGGTATTGTTGCGCGAAACAGTACGTTACTTCAAACTATTCAAAAATCCCAACAGCAGCTGTCTTTGCTTTGGCGTCAGCGCGGCAATGGCTTGGGAAATTTCATCTTTATTATTTTCATCGACAAAAAAATCCTTTAATGTCACGCCCAACGCATCACATATCAATTGCAAGTGACCGACAGTGACGTCCGCCTCGCCCAATTCTATTCTCCGCAGGTGCGTTTGCGATACTCCCGCCCACTCTGCGAGCTTATTTTGTGTAAAGCCGATTTTTTCTCGCAATTCCTTTATTCTTTCACCAACTTTCATTTTGAATCCCGCCAGTTTTATAAGAATTATTTTAGTGTAATTTTATGTAAAAACTTAGTCTTATAGTGTTGCAATATTAGCGGTTTAGTGTTAATATTGTTATATGTATAATTTTAATTTATACAATTTCAATAAATTCAGGAGGATAAAATGAAATTAAAACATTGGGGATTAATGTTCTTGATAATGTTAGTCTATGCCATTGTTTTAATCCTTATCGCATTTTGTATTGAGGGATTAAGAACTGTGGACGGCTTGAAGTATACGCTTTCGTCTGACGGACAAAGCTACTATGTATCGGGTTATTTTAAATATTTACAACCTAAAAAAGTAGTTGTACGTTCTGACTACAAGGGTTTGCCTGTCACCGGCATAGGTGAGAAAGCTTTCTATTCCAATAATCCTTTTATCGGCTACCATTTGCCCTTCTCCAATGGTGCAACTTGTTGCGCCGGTCAAAATAATAGAAAGATATCAGGCGAGAATTCAACGACAGCGCGAGCTATTTATGGAAAATAGCAATTCTTAATTTATGGGTAAAACGATTGAATTTCGGCTTGTACTGTATCGGTGTTTTAATATCTCAGTTGTCAAATCAGGCATATGGTGGTATAATTAACACAGAGGTGTTACATGGAAACCAAGCAAGTTGAATACAAGGTAACGTTGGACAGGAATAATTGGCAGCAATGGTTAAAGACTTTTTGTGGCTTTTCCAATGCCGAGGGCGGAAATTTGCTCATTGGATATAATAACGGCGGGGTGTTTGTCGGTATGACCAAGCAGGAAGCTGATGCTACCGTTCGTTATCTCAACAACATGGTAAGGCAACACACCGAGCCGGTTGTAAAGTACACCGTCGAGTATATAGAGCAAAACGATCTGCTCGCCTTGAATATTGCCGTGGCACCGAGCAAGGCGGTTGTTTGGTTAAAGGATAGCCAAACCCAACCACTCATATATGTGCGCGATGAAGGAGAAACACGTCTTGCAACCATCGCCGAAATGCAGGATATGTTGCAAAAGCCGGAAACTTACGACTTTGATCGTACGCCGACAGGAATAAAATTGTCCGAAGTATCCTTTGGCGAATTGGAAGAAGCTTACCGACGCAATAATAATAAAGAGGAACTGACAACGCAAATGCTCAAGTCCTTTGAGCTTGTGACTCCCGATGATTATCTGACCATTGCCGGTCTCATCTTTTGTGATGACAGCAAGTATGAAAATATGCGTATGGTGTGCACCACATGGCCAGGACGGGATAAAGGTTCCTTGCGTTACACCGACTCCAAGGAGTACTGTGGTTCCGCCATACAGTTAATACGTTACGGCATTGATTACATCCACTATGTGCTACATTATAACTTTGGCGGACTGAAAGAGGGACTGGAGCGCAAGGATGTTGGTTCGTTCGAGCTCCTTACCCTACGTGAGGCACTGGTAAACGCCATTGCACACAGAGATTACCGTATAAACGGCAACGAGATTGCCGTGGATTGTTTTCCGGACAGGATAGAGATTTCTTCGCCCGGCACGATGTTGCAATTTACCGAACGCGTGAGCAATGCCAAGTTGGAAACAGCCATTTCAATGCGGCGCAACAAAGTGGTGTGCAACATGTTTGTGCGTTGCAAGTATATGGAAGAAAAAGGGTCAGGATTTTCCAAAATTATTAACGATTACGCCTCATTGGGTGAGGAATATGCGCCAAGATATTCCGCCGGCAAAAATTACTTCACGTTGATACTTAAAAACAAGGAATATCGTCCTGACAACGTTGGCAAAGCAGATAATGTCGGTGTAAATGTCCCTGTAAATGTCCCTGTAAATGTCCCTGTAAATGTCCCTGTAAATTTGTCTAAAACTGCTCAGAAGGTTGTGGGGTATTTGACAATAAACGCAACTGTTACAACCGCTGTATTGGCACAGCATTTTGGTGTTACGGAGCGAACAATTAAACGTGCCATCAAAGAATTGAGAGAAAAGGGGTTAATTGAAAGGGTTGGCTCCGACAAAAATGGTTATTACAAGTTGAAATAAAAATTATAAAAGCCATCAAAAACGCTTAGAATTTGTGTCTGTGGGAGATACTTACTAATCTGAATTTTAATTCTGTGGAAATGCGCAGAATTCAACTTGTTTGCTCACAACCATCTGAGATGATTAAGATAATTAACCTACAAACAAAAAGCCCGAACCTTGCGAGAGATTCGGGCTTCGTCTTGTTTTGGGGGTTATAACGGTGTAGTGATGTCTGGAATATAGCACAGGTCATTAACAGCTACGGCTTTGTAGGTTACGCCGTGAACCATCCTTGTTGTATATTGCGGTTTTCCTTTTGCGTATGCTCGCAATATGTATTTGTCGGAAATTTCTTCGACCTTTTGTATATCTCCATCCAAAAACTTTTCGGCATTTCCGACCTCAAGTATCTTGCCTTTGTTGGGGGAGTAGATATATGCATAAACAGTGTAGGGTTTCATTTTATTTAACCTCCAAAATTCTGAGTTCAAGGTGGTCGTGCAAATACCAATCGTTTTTGCATTCAATATTCCACCAAAGTTCGTGTTCTTCGCCGTCTGC
>CANQNJ010000060.1 GCA_947625185.1 uncultured Clostridia bacterium | reverse complement strand
CGTTGCAAGCGGCGACCTGCGCGGCGCTTGCAGCCCACCCCGGGGATGCCGGGGGTACGGGAGACCCCGGCGAAAGTATGAGCAATGCAAGCCGAGGTGTCCTCGGCTTCCTTAGTAGTCCGACCACGTCTGCGCTTGCGCCCCGTCAGGGGTCGGTTGCGCAGTCAACCGTACAGACGTGCGCTTGGTCGGACAACTCTAATTACAAAAAAGGCTTACCGAGGGGTAAGCCTTTTCGTAGATCCATATGGATCGTTGGTCAGAAGCGAATGATTACGCCTTCTTCTTTATGAACAGGAGAACGATGCAGACAAACGCACCGGCAAGGAGAACCGCGAATACAACGGATACAGCAGTAACTGTTGTGTTCAGTTTGTCAAGACGAGCGCTGAGTTCGTTATCAGCCGCGTTCATCTTGTCTTCGAGAGCCTTGACAGCGTCATTAACAGCCTTGACAGCGTCTTCGCGCGCCTTGTTGGCAGCAGCGAGGTCGGAAGTCAGCTTGTCGATCTTGCCTTGGAGATCCGTCTTGGCAGCAGCGAGGTCGGAAGTCAACTTGTCGATCTTGCCTTGGAATTCCGTCTTGGCAGCTTCAAGAGCTTGGTTTGCAGCCGTGATCTTGCTTTCGATATCTGTCTCGTTGGTGTTTACAGTTTCAGTAAGGGTTGCCAACTGATTTTCAAGTTGGGTCTTGGCAGTTTCAAGAGCTACAATTCTGCCTTCGAGAGCGGGGATCGTCTCATTGGTGAGAGTATCGAGTTGACCTTGGAGCTTTTTGATTTCAGCTTCAAGAGTCGTCTTCTGATCATCAATCACCTTTTGAAGTTCTGTTTTCAAAGCAGCGTCAGCATCTTTATAAGCTTGTTCAAGAGCGGTAAGTTGAGTTTTCAACTCGCCAATAGTCGTTTCAAGTTCGCCAACTTTCTTCTCATACGCAGCTTTCAGTTCTTTGAGTTCTTCGCTTACCTTGCCAAGAGAAACTGTGGTCTTAGCTTCAACAGCAGCGTCATAAGCTTCCTGGATTGCAGCCATCTTGGCGCTGTAATCGGAGAATTGAGCCTTGACATTGGAAGTGAAACTATTGTAAACGTTTCTTACAACTGCGATGTAGTAACCGGTAAGAGCGGAGATATTGCCATTGGTAACAACTTGCTCATAGAGTTCGGTGTACATATTCCTGAAAGCGTCAGCAGCGATCTTGTCGTCAACAGCTTCCTGGAACTTATCGTAGTCTTTGATTTGTTCTTTCTGAGATTGATGCAGTTGTCCATAAATATCCTGGATATTCTGAACTTCTGTAAGATCAGCCGTTGTAAGATCCTGACCGCCGTCAACCTTGGTGTTGATAGCATCGATGCGACCTTGCAAATCTGTCTTATCAGCTTCCCAATTTGCCTTTAACTTTTCAAGAGCATCGTGTCCGGCTTTCACATATTCTCGCTCATTGTTGTCATGATCCTTATCAAACGTTGAATATTCGGTTTCAAGCGATACAGTAGAGAATTCACCATTCTTGAATTCATCGGGTTTTTCGGAGGGATTCCAAACATTGAGAGGATATGCATAATCGTCAAGTTCAGCAAATGCAGCTTCGAGAGCTGTCGTAAGAGACGCACCGGTCAAACCGTCAAGCTTAGCAAGCTCAGCTTCGGTTGCATAGAGCTTGTAGACTTTCAACATCCAATCGTTGAGTTTTGCAACAAGTTCTTCAAAAGCAGTTTCCGCAGCTTCCAATATTGCATAGTTTCTGATTTCTTTCTTAGTCTCGATTTCTTCATTGCCGATATAAGCGTCATAAAGTTCACGAGCTTTTGCGATATCTTCCTTATCACCGAGAACGACATCCTTGACATCCTCAGCGTGAGTCAAACCTGTGGAGGGAGTTTTGGAAAGTTTGTCAATAGCAGCTTCAACTCCGTATGCTTCTCTATAACTCAAAGCAAGCAGGTAGTTTGCATATTCGTCAGGATATTCTGTTTGCAGATATTCCTGTGCGCCGGTGAATTTAACATTCTCAGCAGACATATCGTCGCCGATAGCTTTGTAAGCTGTTTCAGCTGCATCTACGCCATCAACCCAATCAGGTACGTCAGGAAGTTCAAGGTCTGTTTTGGGTATCTCTATCGCGTCCATAGCATCAACCGCATCTTGGATAGTATCTTTCAATAAATCTCTTGCAGTCAATGCAGTTTGGTAATCGACATATGCCTTGTCGATGTCTTTACCTTCGACATCACCTTCACCAACAGTCTTGCCGGCGGACTTTCCGCTTACAAGGGCTTGCAACGTCTTGCTACCGTCGTTGGGAGTAGTTGTTCCTTCCGAACCAACAGTTACATGCAGGATAGCGTTAAACGCTGTTTCCGCCTCATCAACAAGGTTCCAATTTGCAACGGTAACGGGAAGTTGAATAGCTTCGACCTTGGCGATCCATGCCTCGATAAGGGCATTTTCGGCGGCTATTTCTTTTTCCATTGTTACGAGGTCTTCGTAACGAGTTACATACGGTTCAGCTTCGGGGGTTGCCGCGATCAATTCGTCGTATGTCTTTCTCAATTCTGCCACTCTGGCACGTTGCGGATAAACGCACTTTGCTTCATTGACAGTTGCATTGTAGAGAGCTTGAATATCATTGTCCAAATTGGACGTCAAAGCTTGCATTCTATCTACGAAGTTGCTGTAATACGTCATTACTTCTTCGCATGTAGCCTGACCGCCTTGGAAATCGACCTCTGTCGCTTTGAATACATTTTTCTGTTCCGTAGTCAACTGCGTGGGGTCTGTATATTTATCGTTGATCTCGTTGAACTTATCGGTGATATTCTCGTGGTTTTCATCAGCAGTTATCATCGCTTTAACTTTTTCAACAAGTTCATCAACCTCAGCCTTCCACGCGTCATATTGCGCACGGGCTTTCTTCATTACGTCAAATTGATCAACGATAAAGGACGTATTGAATTCGTCAAATTCGTCGCCGAAAGTCTCACCGGCTTCGACATCCGTATATGTGCCTTTACCTTCGTTATCGGTGGCATATCTTGCTTCATCGTAAGCCTTGACATCTGCGTCGAGAGCTTTCCAAGCCTTTTCGGCATTCTCTATTGCTGTTTTGTAGGCATCATTGAACAATTCCGGAGTGCTTCCAAGCGTGCCGATCAGAGTTTCAACTGCTTCAATCGCGGTGTTAAGATCGGATATGTATTGCTCCATTGTTGTCAATGTTTCAAGGTTGCTTACAAGACTCTGCAAATCATTGTGACCTGTCGTATCTGCCAACTCGGTGTAAGCTTGACGGCAAGCTTCAATTTGTTGTTGAATCGTGTAATACATTACTTTATCTGTTGTATTATCGGATGTTTCCTTAATCAATTCAATAACATCCTGCGCTTTCTGCTTTTGAGCGGCAAGATATTTCTGAGCTGCTTCATAAACGTCCCAATTATCAACAAATTCCTTGTCAACAAATTCCGTAACGGTCACAACGCCCAAAGTTTCACTTACGGTTACAGTGCCGCCCGCCGCAGTAATAGCGGTCTCTACTGCATTGATCGTCGTCTTGCTATCGATAACGATGTTGGTGTTTTCTTTCTCGGAGCCGTCTGCTTCAACAGAATACTCGGGAGAAGCGGTCATATTAGTACCGTTGTAATATTCAATCTTTTTAATCGCTGCAATGATAGCGTCTATTTTCGCTTTGAGTTCTGTCATGCGCGCTTCTGCCGCAAGAAGGTTTGCCAAGTTGTTGGTTTGATTCTTGATAAACTCCTGCTTAGCCACGCCATAAGTCACATCACTCGCAAGATCGTCATAGGCTTTTCTGGCTGCGACAACTTTTTCATTGTCCGAATATGTATCGCTCTTATCGACTCCGTACAACGTAGAGTTGATTTGCGCCACAATCGTGTAATACTTGCCCATAATGGCGTCTACCTTGTTGAAAGTAGATCCCGCTTCACCGAGAGCAGCTTTATCTTCGGAACTGAAATTACCGTACAACCTCTTTGCGCCAATGTAAGCATTCCACAAATCATACTTGTATGTAGATTCCGGTCCTTCGGTTTTGCCGAACAGGGCTGCTTCGTCGATTGGGTCTACGCCTTTGAATGCGTCCATGTAATCCTTGAACTGCTTAACGTATGCTTCGTTGACTGCCGCCTTAGCGGTGCCAAAGGCAGCGAAAGACGCAAAGCCGATAGCAACAGCCATAACAACAAACAACACGACTAACAAGCCTTTTTTCATTGTTTTTGTCATACAATTTTCTCCTTTTTTTATTTCGATAATTTTTTGTGAGTTTTTGTTGCCTTGAAGAGTTACATCTATGCCGAAATCATTCTATCAGCACATCAAACATTCCTTTCGTCATAAATTCGCTCTCCTTTTTTTTATTGCAAATCCCGTTTACTCGGGTAAAAGGCGATGCCGACCGACTCCCCCTGAGGGGAAACGATCGAAGCGCCTCTTATTGCCAATATTGAATTGTACGGCGGAGGGTATCCACCACCTGCCCCACGCTGCAAGGCATACGAGGACACTATTTACAATTAAATGTATTTTAACATTCCAATGCGGTAATAGTCAAGCGTTTTTTTTAACTTTATCCGCCTTTTTTGGAAAATATGCATATTTTTACGATATTTTGTATATACTCTGCACGCGGTGCAAGTGAAGTAAGTCGCATCGGGTATTCCACGCAAAAAGGCTTCGCTTCGGGCTACGCCCTCGTTGCAGATTATTTTGCGTTGGAATACCCTCGCTCAGCCGTCGCAGCACGCCCTTGACATCACCGCCCGCGCAATCGGCGCGGGCGTTTTGCTGTCCGGCGGCTGCTCCTCTCCCCATCAAGTCTCCTTTGTCGACTTGACGGGGACCCCGTTTTTGTTACAAAGTCGGGGTTAGTAAACTCACCCTGTCAAACCCTTCCACCTCGTCATAGCTGTCGCTTGGTAGCACCAACCGCATATATGCGATTGGTACCGCTACCGCTCCGCTATTCCTCTCCCACGCAGTGACTTTCACACCGCGTGGGTACCCTTTCGTGGTCCCAATGCTGCGGATGCGCCTTAGAAATAGCGCATCCTTGCACTCAGGACGGGCAACTCCACACCGTGGAGTTTGTCTTTTTCGTCCTTCGTCCTTATCCCCGTCGGGGAGAAGGGACGGTTGTATAAGCTGAAATGAGTTTATTACCTGCGGGCGGGGTGGAGGAACAAATGTGCCTGCACGACCGTATGCGCCGATCGAAAGTTGTACGCTTGCTTAAATATTCTATTAGCAGATTACGCTTTTGGTGAAAATTACCTACGCCTTTAAGCAAACGTATACTTTCCTGTGTAGATTTTACCATAACAAAAGCTAATTTACAATAGATTTTGAAAATTTTTTTTGATTTTTTTGCAATAAAAATGTAACAGAAAAAAATTGTTGCTTGTATCCCTCGCGCATAGCGCGGTCCCCCTTCCCCGTAGGCGCGCTGCGCTGTTGCCAACGGGGACGGTTGTGTATACGGTGAAGTTTGCCGCAGAGCGGCAAGTGAAGTTGTGCTTACGCACAGTGAAGTTTTGCGCGGAGCGCAAAGTTAAGGTCGGGAGTTTAGTAAACTAACCCTATCAAACCCCACCACCACCTATCGGTGGTCCCCCTCCCCTTATGCCCCTCAAAGGGGCAGAAAGGGAGGCTTTTTTAATATTATACAAGATTTATCCCCCTTGCACTCAGGACGGGCAACTCCACACCGTGGAGTTTGCCTTTTTCGTCCTTCGTCCTTATGCCCCTCAAAGGGGCAGAAAGGGAGGCTTTTCCGTTTCTTAAATTAGAGTTGGTTATTTATAAACCCTCTTCCACCGCGCATAGCGCGGTCCCCCTTCCCCGAAAGTCTCGCTGACGCTTTCGACTGTCGGGGACGGTTGTTAGACAGGGGGCGGACGGGTGAGCGTGGAGAGGAACATATAATATAATGTTAATATGTGTGGCTTAACTATTATATTAGCTATAATGTCTATCGCCGCGCACTCATATATTGCCGTAAACTGCACACGCTATCCGCATAAGGAGATCGTGTGCTATGACTGTGGCTCAACAAGTAGGTGAAAATCTGAGAACGGCTCGAAAAGCCAAAGGTATGACTCAACAAAAAGTCGCCGAAGCTATGAATAAGTATCAATCCGATTACAGCGACTATGAACGCGGATTGATCCAATTGGATTACGATAAGATAATTTTTTTGTGCAACCTTTTTGAAATTACTCCAAATGACTTGTTCGATATGGGATAATATAAAGTGAAGTTTCGGCTATCGCCGAAGTGAAGTAAGTCGCATCGGGTATTCCACGCAAAAAGGCTTCGCTTCGGGCTACGCCCTCGTTGCAGATTATTTTGCGTTGGAATACCCTCGCTCCGCCGTCGCAGCACGCCCTTGACATCATCGCCCGCGCAATCAGCGCGGACTGTACTGCTGTCCGGCGGCTGCTCCTCTCCCCATCAAGTCTCCTTTGTCGACTTGATGGGGACCCCGTTTTTGTTACAAGGTCCCCGACCACCCACCCCCGTCCGCGGAAAAACAATTATTACTGTTGCAAATGTGAAGTTTTGCGCGGAGCGCAAAGTTAAGGTCGAGACATTATTTACAACGCTCCCGTCAGTCCCTTCCACCGCTTACGCGGTCCCCCTTCCCTTAGGCGCAATATTTTTATTACACAATAAAATCAATGCGCGCCGAAGGGACGGTTTTATATATGCAGTTTCAAACCTTATTCCTAATAATAGGGGCGGGTGGAGGGGCGTGGCGCGTTAAACCAATCACCACTGTGTGGTGTTGGTAGCTGCCACGAGAGGGCGCACAAGTATATATATGTACCCGTGCGCCCGTGTACCTTATAACGGAAGGAGGGTCCTACCGAGAGCGAGTATGTCCCCTGCAAAATAATCTGCAACGAAGAACGCCGCACATAGTGGTTGTATCACCACTATATTGTGCGGCGTTCGTAGCGAAGCCTTTTTGCAGGGGACATACGAGCGACTAGGTTTTAATAATTCTTCCAACCTTGTAACACCACGAGCGAGGGTATTCGGTGCAAAATAATCTGCAACGAGGGCACTTCGTGCCCGAAGCGAAGCCTTTTTGCACCGAATACCCGAGCGACTGCTCAGATGTTGAGAAGCTGTTCGAGCAGACCGTCAAGGCGGGTTCGCTGCTCTCCGTTGAGCAAAGGTCGAACGCGGTTGGCAAAGGCGATAAGTTGATCGTTGCTGAGCTGACCGCGCGCTTTCTGCTCGATCACGTTGTTGACGATATCCTT
>CANQNJ010000059.1 GCA_947625185.1 uncultured Clostridia bacterium | reverse complement strand
CAATACCGAAATTTCGGCTTCTACGCGGCATTGCCCGTAAAGCGCGACAAGCAGGTCACTGCCACGGTATGCGTCACGCTGATATTGGAATGTGCCCAACTTGCGATGTTTGCGCTTATCGCGGTGATAGTACGCCTGACGGGTTATACAGAAATATGGGCGCCCAATCTGCTGTCGATATGCGCCGTTTGCGTGGGATTCGGGTTGTTCAACCTGGTGGTACTCCCCGTCTACTTTGCGGTGGATATCCCCGCGTGGACGTTTGGAATGTTGTGTTTTACATACATATCGGGATACTTCGGCGTATATATCCCGCTGAACTTTTTGTACGCGGACGACACCGCTATCCTTGCAGGTTACGACCCACATTGGCTGTGGCTGCGGATTGTCGTCTGCATTGCGGGATTTATCCTGTTGATTGCCATGACGGCGATCGCGTACGGCATTTCGCGGAAGGAATTTGCCAAGAAGAACCTTTGATTGCCGCCGTACGACAAACACGAATACTATGAAAGTAGCTTTTGCCCGCCGCGCTACCGCTATCGCACGGGATCGGATTGATTGCATTACAAACAGTGATAAGATAAGGAAATCGCTATGATAAAGAAATTGATAAAAGCAAAATTCAAATTGGAAACGTTTTGGCTGAGCTGGGTTTTTGTGTTCTTTGCGCTAATCGGAATGAATACGCAACCGCTGACGATGCTGTACGGTTGTATGCTGCCGACATTTATTTCTCGCGATAACCGTCAGCACGAACTGTATCTGCAACTGCCCGTAAAACGAACCGACGTCATCAAGTCTAATGTAATTTTCATCTCAATATGGCAGGCGATATACGTTACGCTTTTCTGTCTGGGAATGCTGTGGGGAAGATTTGTATATGACGGCGTAAAATACATCTACGAGAATTGGTATCTCCGTCAAAATCTGACGCAACTCGGGATATTGCTTATCGGTATGGGACTGTACAACGTCCTGTACGAGAACACTACCGTAATGCAAATAGTAACGTCCGTTATCATTCTTGCACTACCCGCAAGTTTGAACACACTTGCTTGCCGATACGGCGCGAAATACTTTGACGGATACGGTATACAATATCTTTGGGTAAGACTTGCGTCTTTTGCAACGGGATTGGTAACGTATTGCTACTTGACGCTGTTGAGTTACAAGCGCAAAGTGAGAAAAAACGATATAGCAAACGATATTTACCGAAATTGACGTTTTTGTTTGAAAAACCGCGTCAATTGAAGTATAATCAGATTACAAATGACGCGCAAACGCAATCTCCATTACCGAACGAGCAAAAGCAACTACTGCCGACGCAACAAAAGCCAATATCCCGTTAAAAACACACACTTATGCAACTGACCGTATCTCCCAAAAGCGAGACGCCGCTGTATGAACAGCTCTACAAACAGATAGCGGCGCAAATACTTGCTCACAAGATAGAGGCAAACCACTGCTTGCCTTCTATTCGCGTTGTCGCGCGGGAGTTGCAGATATCCGTCATCCCCGTAAAGGCGGCATATGACAAATTGGAAACAGACGGCTATATCTACACCGTGCCCGGCAAAGGCTGCTTTGTAAAGGAAATGCGTACCGACAACCGTAAAGCCGCGCTCGCAGAACAAAAGCTGAAAGAAGCGCTTGAATATTGCAAAGGGATCGGGTTGAATGACGAGGAAATAAGGGAGATAACAAATAAAATTTTGTAACAGACAATATTAGTCTGCGCTCGGACGGTAATTTGCCTTGCGGCAAGCCGAGAGCCGCGCCGAGGGCATATGCCATATGAATATACTCCGGTATCACTTCGATTTGTCCGTACACGGAACTGTTATAAAAAAGCTCGCCGAAAAAGGCGAGCTTTTTAATAATCGTCAAATTATATTCATAGCGTCCAATGCGGAAAAGACTTCTCCTATGTTGTCGTTTACGGACAACTCCGCACTGCTGTCGGCAAACGTAGAGGATTTGTTGATTATCACAAGGTGCTTGCCGTTGAAGTAATATATAAATCCCGCCGCCGGATATACCGCCAAAGACGTTCCGCCAATTATCAGCGTGTCCGCGCGCGAAATGGCTTTCACCGCGCCGGAGACCACCCTGTCGTCCAACGCCTCGCCGTACAGCACCACGTCCGGCTTTATCAGTCCGCCGCAATCGCAATGCGGCGCGCCGTCGCAATTCACTATATGATCCAGCCCGAAAAACTTGCCGCATTTCATACAATAATTACGGTGAACGCTGCCGTGCAATTCGTATACCGACTTGCTGCCTGCGGCTTGATGAAGTCCGTCTATATTTTGCGTGACCACCGCCGACAGCTTGCCCACCTTCTCCAACTTGGCGAGATACTTGTGGGCGGCATTGGGTTGCGCCTCGGGGAAGAGCATCCTTTCGCGATAGAACTTGTAAAAAGACTCGGGATGCGCGAGGAAATATTCGTGCGAGACTATCTCTTCCGGCGGAAGTTCCGAAGGTTGCGCAAATATCCCGCCCGACGAACGGAAATCGGGTATTCCGCTCTCTGTGGAAACGCCCGCACCGCCGAAAAAGACGATTTTGCTGCTTTCGGCAATTATTTCGGCAAGACGTTCTGTTTTATTTTTCATATTCTGCTCCGAATTGATATACTATGTCTGCAATAGTATTCTGTTTTTTATCGTTTTTCAGGATAATAGAAGCCTATTACACTATTGCTCGGTCGAGGAATGAGTATCTTCCGTTGACGGAGCGGCGTCGGTTACGCTTTGCTCGGGGGCGACGAATTGCTCGTCAGACTCTTCGACGGACTTCTTCCTGCCCTTGATCTCCCAATGCAGCGCCTTGGACAAAGGCTTGTAGATGAGGAAGGTGATCACCGAGCAGATAATGCACCGCAACAGGTTGAACGGGATCACGGCAAAAGGAATGTAATACGCATAGAAGTTATCTACCGTGACGCCGTCATACAGTACAGAGACCGCGCCGACGATGTTATTCATACCGGCAGCGCTGTCGCCGTTGCCGAAGGTCATCGCAAAGAACGGTATCAATATAAGCCAATTGGCGAGAATGGACACGACTGTTGCGGATACCGTGCCGACAAGCATACCCAACAGCGCGCCCTTTCTCTTCTTTACAAACTTGTACAGAAGCGAAGCGGGCAACACAAAAGCAATTCCGACGAGGATATCGGCAAGTTCGCCGACGCACGCCGTGGACGTCAAGGGCATTTTGAGTACGCACTTGATCACTATTATTATCACCGAAGCCCACGGTCCGATAGCAAAGCCGCCGAGCAATGCGGGCAAATCGGATATTTGAAGATCCAGCCAGGACGGAAAAATAGGCAAATTAAATACGGGGATAAGCTTGGGCAGCAAATACAACACATAAGCTATCGCGGATAGTATCCCCATTACCGCCATATTGCCCGCAGTAAAAAATTTTACTTTTCTGCGGGGAGACTTTGCCCTAAGGTCCTCGTTGACGGTCGGTTCTTGTTGTTGAGAAACGGGTGTTACGTCTTTCATAAAATCTCCTTTCTCTTTGAAACGACGCGCAATAAGCCGTAAGAAAACGCCCTCGGAAAACCAAGGGCGCAAATACCGCAAAAAAATCAGTATTTTCATTCTTTTCTCATCCGGACTGTACCGTCGGCTCGGGAATTGCACCCGATCGGCACCTGCAAAGAAGGTGTTCATAGGCTATACTATCGGTGTGGAATTGCACCACGCCCCAAAGAATTTATTTGTATATTATTATTGTAGCACTGTTTTTTGATTTACGCAACAATTTTTGCCACGGTAAAATACATTTGCAAAAAAATTCCATTTCTCAGACATCGACCTTTTACCTCCGCACAGGTGATCGAGGCATTATTTGGCATACATTTGATAAACTATACGCGAGACAAGGCGTTGAGGCAGGACTTTTGCAAGGACGCAAAGAAATTTGTAGCTTAGCCCGATAGCGGATATCGGTTTGATGCGCTTTTTGAGACATTGTTTGCAGATATATTTGCCCGCGACTGCGGCTTTCATACCGCGCTGTTCGTCGTGTTCCATTTTTGCCACCGATCTGGAAATACGTCCGCCGTATTCCTTGTCGCCCAAATCCGACTTGTTGCGCGCCGCGGTAAATCCCGTGGAGATATCCCCCGGCATAACGGCTGTAACCGTCACTCCGTACGGGCGCACCTCGTTGGCAAGCGATGTTGCGTAGGCGTTAAGCGCCGCCTTGCTTGCCGAATAGAACGTTTGAAAGGGAATTGCAATTGCACCCGCAACGGAACTTACTATCACTATCAGTCCGCGGCATTGAGCGCGCATTTGAGGAAGCGCCGCCTTTACCGTGTTGACTACCCCAAAGAAATTGACGTCAAACTGCCTCTCAACGTCGACTATATCGGTAAACTCCACTGCTCCCGATATGCCGAAACCCGCATTGCATACGATAGCGTCGATCTGCCCTTCGCGTTGTATGACGGAATTTACCGCCGCGTATACCGCTTGGGCGTTTGTTACGTCACATACAATGTGATTTGCGCTGTGCGTTACTTCGGTGCGGCGACTCAACTCGTAGACGATTACTCCCGCGTGTTGCAACGCCTCAACCGTGGCAAGCCCTATTCCGTTGGATCCGCCCGTTACTACGGCAACCTTTTTCGTCTTTACTCGCATAGTCCGTTAACCTTCAAAACTCGGTAAATCGTCGCCGTCGCTTCGTCGATAAGCGATTCGGTGTGCGTTGCCATAAGCGACGTCCTGATGAGACACTCGTGTTCGGGCGTGGCGGGAGGCAACGAACTGTTGACGTAAACGCCCTCGTCGTAGAGTTGTTTGGTGATGGAAAGCGTGTCGATGGTCTCGTAGGTGTAGATAGGAATTATGGGCGTATCGCTCATGCGTATCTTGATGCCGTACTCCAACAGCTTTTGACGGAAGTAGGCGGAAATGTGATGCAACTTGTCCACCAATTCGGGATGAGCTTCCAACTTGCGCAATGCGGCAAGCGCAGTTGCACAGCTTGCAGGCGTGATGGACGCAGAAAAAATAAACGGACGGGAGGTGTGCCTGATGTAGTCGCAGACGTTGGCGTCGGCAGCCATATATCCGCCCAAAGACGCAAGAGACTTGGAAAAAGTCCCCATGTATATATCCACTTCCTTTTCCAAACCGTAATAGCTTGCCGTCCCTCTGCCGCCCTTGCCGAGAACTCCCAACCCGTGAGCGTCGTCCACCATCACTCGCGCGCCGTAGCGCTTTGCAAGGCGGGTTATTTGCGGTAGGTCGGCAATGTCGCCGCCCATCGAAAACACTCCGTCGGTGACTATCAGTATACCCGACGTGTCGGGAACTTTTTGCAATTGGCGTTCGAGATCCGACATATCGGCGTGACGGAAACGCAACATCGTGCCGAAACTTAGTCGACAAGCGTCATAGATACTTGCGTGATTTTCTCTGTCGCAAATAACGTAGTCGTTGCGCCCGACCAACGCGGAAATAATACCCAAATTGGATTGAAATCCGGTAGAAAAAGTAACGACATCCTCTTTGCCCAAAAACAGCGCAAGCTCACGCTCCAACTGTTGATGCAAACGAAGCGTTCCGTTGAGAAAACGCGATCCCGAACAACCCGACCCGTACTCGCGCAAGGCTTGAACTCCCGCATCTATCACATCGGGATCGGAAGTAAGTCCGAGATAGTTGTTGGAACCCAACATTATACGGCGCTTACCCTCCATGACGACTTCTACGTCTTGACGGGACTCCAAAGCATGAAAATACGGATAAATGTTAAGTTCTCTTGCTTTGTTTGCGAGAGAGTGTCCATTCTGACATTTGGCAAATAGATCCATTGTCGTCTCCTACTTGTTTGTAAAGTAATATTTATCTTAGCAAAAGAAAATAAATTTTTGGTAAATATTTTTAGATTCCGTAAGAAATGTCGATATGCAGAAGCGAACGAAAAACAGAAGTCGACTTATGTTAAAACGAAATTTTCACGCGCGACGCGCGTGTCGCGCATAGTAGCAACAAGGCGAAAATTCCGTTGCAAGCGGCGACAAAAACCGCGCTCCGTACGGAACGCGGTAAAGAAGTTGTATCGACGTATATCAATACTTTGCCAAAGAATTGGCGAGGTCGTATACTCTGTCGTTGAATTGCTTTTTCTTTGCAAGAGCCGTAAGCATATCTTCGTCGAATACGGCGTCGTTACGTATGCCGATAACGCGATCGGTCTTGCCTTCCGCGAGGCAATTGACGGCATGCACGCCCATATCTATGCCGAGTCTCCTGTCGTAGACGGTGGCGTCGCCGCTGCGCTGCAAATGCCCAAGTACCATACCGCGTATGTTAAGATCCGGAAGGCGGCGCAGAATGTCGTTGACGACCTTGTCCGCTTCGTGTCCTTTGTCCAAAGTTCCGTCCGAGCGTATTCCCTCCGCAACGATGATGATATTGTCGTATTTGCCGACGGAAGCATTGTGTTTTATCACATCCACCAACGCGTCGGGGTCATATTCCTTCTCCGGTATGCAGACCGCTTCGGCTCCGCACGCAAGAGCGGAAAACATCGCTATATCTCCGCAATCGCGCCCCATAACTTCCACGACGCAAGTACGGTCATTGCAGCTCATCGTATCCCGCAGCAGATTGACGTTGTTGACTACCACCGCCACCGCGCTGTCGAACCCGAGAGTGTAATCCGTATAGGCGAGATCGTTGTCTATCGTGCCGGGGATACCGATCACCTTGATCCCGTACAGTGTGCTAAGCACTTTGGCTCCCTGAAAACTGCCGTCTCCGCCTATTACGACCAATCCTTCTATGCCGTACTTGCGGAGAGTCGCCACCGCCTTGCGTTGCCCCTCGGGAGTTTTCATTTCAAGGCAGCGCGCCGTGCCGAGTACCGTGCCGCCACGGTGGATAATGCCCTCTACGCTCTTGGCGGACATCCGACTCACTTCGCCGTCGATCAATCCCTTGTATCCGTGATGTATTCCGTATACCGTCATACCGCGCGCCAACGCCGAGCGTACCGTCGCATATACGGCGGCATTCATACCCTGGCTGTCACCGCCGCTGGTCAAAACACCGATTGTTTTCATACTGTATCTCCTTTATGCGCGTTGTCGGTAACGGATTTTTTTACCTTGCGCACGAATTTTCTGTTGTAATCATAGCCGTTATTTTCGTAATAGGCAAGACGCTTTTGCAAACGAAGCAGAAAATCCTTTCTGCGTTTGCCCCAAGCGCACTCCGCAAGCGCGTCCAAACGCGGCAACAATTGATAAAACAATTGATCCGCATTGTCGATTTGCTGCGTCCATATCGCGCCCTCAACGCCCAGAACGTTTCCCCTGTCCGCCTTGTTGATACCGCGATAGGGATTCCATCCGAGAATTCGTCTCAACCTGACGACGTTGTAGGCTTGATTGAAATTGACCTTTCTGCGGGGCGCAATAATTACTTGTCTGCCCTTGTGCGTCTCGCGAGCGACGCCGTGACGCTTGACGGGAGTCCAGAACTGACTTACGACGCGGATATCGGTATCGTCGCGCACCCCGTCGTTGCGAATGATGACCGTCTTGCCCTTGGATTCGAGGTGCGCGCGAAAGACTTCGATCATATAGGTCTGCAATTGTTCGACGTTGTCGAGGCGCAACTCCGCCATGCGTTCACGGCAAAGTTTGCAGTTGCACCACCTGTCCTTGGCTACATCGTCACCGCCCAAGTGAACGTACTGCGACGGAAACAGTTCGCACACTTCGTCCAAAATATCCTTGACGAAGCGGTACGTCTCGTCGTTGCCGGC
>CANQNJ010000058.1 GCA_947625185.1 uncultured Clostridia bacterium | reverse complement strand
CGTTACATAGTTTTTGATGTTTTTTGCGCGCAATTAGATGAACACTCTACAATGGATTTTGTTCATCTAATAGTTTATTAGATGAACAAAATGAGCCGAGGTGGGCGCAAAAGTTAGTTATTTTGACCAAAATCGACAACAAAAATAAAAAATTTGGGTTTTGGTATTTACATTTAGGCGGTGAAAGTGTATAATGGTTATGTAATTTGTTCGCCTATTAAACTAATAGATGTACTTTTTTGACGGAGCTGTTCGACAGGTTTCGTCGTTTTTTTATGCAAACATTTTGCCGAGTTTGTTCATCATTTGCACCTTGTATTCCAACATACTGTGAGCATACCGTTTGAGCGTTACAGTCGGGTTTGAGTGACCGCGCAACTCCGCAAGAGTTTTGACGTCCATTCCGCATTCCAGAGCGCGAGTAGCAAAGGTGTGTCGCAGGGAGTGGAAACGTTTGTGCGTAATTTTGAGCTTATTCAGCAGCAACTCGAAACTTCGTTGATACGAACGCACAGACAACGGCTTGCCATTCGCCTCAATAACATACTTGGTTTTGCGTGCTTTGTACATTTCCTTGAACAGAGGTAATAGTTGTTTTGGAAACGGAATAGACCGCAAAGAATTTACGGTTTTAGGAGCGTCCTCAATGCGTTGTCCATTGACGTAGTAACAAGTCTTTTCCACCGTGAGCGTGCAAGCGTCCATATCCACGTTGCTCCACTCCAACGCAAGCAACTCGCCAAGCCGTAAGCCCGTGTACAAGCAGATTATTATGCCGTAGAACTTCAACTTTTTACCGCATTTTATATGTGCCTCTATTTGCCTTTGTTCCAATGTGGACAAACATTCCACCTTCTTTTCGACGGTTTTCGGACGACGGATTTTGTTTGCGTCATAAACGTCGATGTGTCCCAATGTAAACGCTGTTTTGAGAGAGTTCTGCACAACGGAGATTACTCCGTTTACGGTATTTGCCGCAAGCGGTTTGCCGCGCGTCGGGTGCAAGAGGTCCGTTACAAACTGCTGCAATATCGGCGGCGACAAATCGCGCAACTCGTACTCGCCTAAATGCGGCACAATGCAACGCTCTACCCTATAACGATAGATATTGCTTGTGCGCGCCTTGCATGTTGTTTTTACATAGGTGTTCAGCCAAATCTCCAACCATTGTCGATACTTCATCGTTTTAACTCCTTTTTGCTTTTATTGTACCCCAATGGCGGACGATTTTACTGTCCTGAAACAAGTCGGCTCGGCGACGTCTCATCTAAGACAAGCGTATGCGGGCAATCCGAATTGTTATATAAATTGTTATTAAAAATTCAATTACATAAATCAACAAAAAATCAAAACCTTGCATTGTTGTTGCGTTTGCCGTTGCATTGTTACGGGCGTGCGACATATTGCACCTTTTGCGCAATGACGCATTGACGACCTCGCAAATGCGTGCTATTATTGAAACGATGCAATACATAATTTCGGATATACACGGCGAATATGGCAAATTTATGCGACTATTGGATGCCGCCCGCTTTTGCGACGGCGATCTGTTGGTTTGCTGCGGCGACGCGATAGACAAGGGCAAAGACTCCATACGCGTTGTGCGGCAGCTGTTATCTATGAAAAACGCCGTTTATATCATGGGCAATCACGAATACGACTTTGCAAAATACTTTTCCGGCGTCAAATTGCAATATGGCGACGATCGCAATGCCATATTGAATTTGTTGCGGGAGCGCTTTCCCGCCGACGGCGATCTGCTTGATTGGGATACCGCCGAAAGATTGTGCGCCCTGCCCGGATTTTACGAAACTTCGCAATATGTTTGCGTGCATGCCGGCGCACCGCTTGACGCGCAGGGCAGATTGCTTCCGCTGCACCGGGCGCGCATTGAGCAATTGGTGTACGACAGAGATTTCAAAGAAAAAACCGTTTTGCCGCAGGATGGCAGGTGTGTGTTTTTCGGACACACGCCCACGGTATACATCGACCCTCGCTGCCGCATTTTGGCTTACTTGCGGAGGGGCGCCGTCGGCAAAACGGTTACGGATTATTGCAAAATACATCTCGATACCGGCGTCTACCTGACGGGCACGCTCGGGATGTTCCGCGTGGAGGACTGCCACTGCTTTTACGTCTCGGAGCGCGCCTGAATCGGTTCGGCTCTGCCGATATGTTTTTTGTTGCTTTGGGGGTGCAAGCGATTTTGTTGACGTCGCTGCCCTCTTCCGCGGAAGTTTCGCGAACTCAACTTTTGCGGGGTCTCGCCGAGACGAAAGACCTGCGGCAACAAGCAATACGGAGCAATAGAAAAAAGGAGCACGCTTGCCGTGCTCCTTTTCTGTTGCGCTTGCACCTGTGCCTTCGACGAATGTCGAAACCGCAACGCGAAGCCGCCGCATTTGGTCCGAGTGACCGGACTTGTCTCGGCGAAGCCGAGTGAGCGGAGCAACTTTGCAAAAGTTGCGGAGCGCTATATCGTTTCGGTGGATCCGGTCACGGGACTGTGGGCGGACGAGCCAAAAAGCGGCAATGGAAAAGGGAGCAGATTCCTGCTCCCTTTCCGTTGCAACATAAGGGCGAATGTCCGCCCGAATGGTCTGAGTGACTGGACTTGAACCAGCGACACCTAGACCCCCAGTCTAGTGCGCTACCAAACTGCGCTACACCCAGATGCTCTAATATTGTACAACAACGGAGAAAAAAAATCAACAGATTAACAACAAATCGCAATTGTTTTTTTGTATACTTGCACAAATTACGCAAAACAACCCCATTGCAAGCGTACTGTTCGGCGCACGGCAAGCGACGCAAAACGCGCTCGACCGAACGTCATCGGTCGAGCGCGCAGAAAGGAGAAAAAATGAAACACCGCAATCAAATGGGTATATAGTTTACCGTTGCGCTGAGCGTCATCATTATAAATATCATACAGTTGGTAAGCGCGCCGAGGTATACTCTGTTTGTCTGGTTGTAAAACACCCTGTTCAAAATGGGCAACAAGAACATCATCGGGATAAGCGGAAATACTATGTTGATGTACAGCCAAAGCTGCTTGCTTACCGACGAATACTGATAGTACGGCAAACCCGTCTTGAAAAACAGCGCGTAGTTGATGACCAAAATGAATACCAGACCTATGCTGTTGGCTATCGCCCCCGTCAACTTGACCTGCCACTCCTTCATACCCTCAAACCCGATCGCGCAATTGACGCGAATGGAATTGGAAATGTAGAAGATAAAGAACATCGGGATATACATCAACCACGCCACTACGTGCCGCCAATTGAGCGCGCTTGCGGATATCATCATAAAGCGGAAATCCTGATTGAACATCCAGGAGCAAAGCTGCACCAACAAATAGAACGTGCCGAACAATATCAACGACAGCAAAATCGTTTTAAGCAGGGCGACGACGCCTATACGACACGGCTTGAACTGTTCAAAATCGTATACGGGCGTTTCGCCGCGCTTTTTTGCACGAATCTTGATCACAAGATTTTTGATAAGGACGGTACCGAAGAACAGTATCAATCCTATCAATCCGTTTACCACCGCCCAAAACATCACCGCATTGAGCATCCTCACAGGAAAAGTAAATGTATAGTTGCCGCTGTTTGCGTCTTTAAGCCACTTCATAGACAGATTGGCAAGCGGCATATAATCCAGACAAGCGAGTACTGCCGTAATGAGCGACGTCGTCCAAAATATGATCTTGTCGTGAGTTTTTCTCGGTTGTCGCGCCGTAACGACCGTTTCTTCGCCGACGGGCGCTTCGACGTCTTCTCCCGCGGCAACGCGTTTGCCCTTGACGGAAGCAAAGAACTTGGTGGAAACGAGTATTGCGGACAGCGCGACCACAAAGGTAAACGCCGCGGCAAGAGCTATCCCGTTGAACAGCTCGCGCACAAACCATATCTGATTGTCGGCAGATAACGACGTATTCAACCCGAGAGTCTCGTCAAAGAAACTTACGGAATTGCCTATCGACGCGGAATTGTACATTTCAAATGCGTGATTCGTGCTTTCTCTGTGCAATATCCGATAGGTTCCGTTCTGCATATTGCCGTAGCCGAATTCCTCTACAAAAGAGGTATGTCCGAGTTTTTGTCCGTTTACTTCGTTGATAAAGCGCAGCGCTACCGTTTCGTAAATCGTGCTGCCCGTCTGGTAACGATAGTTGCCCTCGTCGAAATACGCGTAGGACATTGCGACATTGCAATGCAGTTTTGTAAATTTACTTGCGACTCCGTTTATCATTCCCGAAAAATACAGAGCCTTGACGACGCTCTCTTCATAGCTGTTTCCCGCAAAGTTTACGGCTGTACTCACTGCGTCGGAAGCGCCCTGAGAATGTCCGAGCAGTCCGATGCGGTTGCGATCTATAAAGTTGAATTCCTCCGTGTTGTTGTATACATATTGAACTACTACGCTCAATCCGTCCTGCATTGTTGTGGAGCTTATTTTCTTGCCCTCGTCGTTGTAACCGGGATAGCCGCTATTGCCCTGACAGGCGGGATCCATCGAGAACACCACCGCTCCTCTGCGCGACAACTCCACGCAGTACTGCGACATTGTTTCCTTTGTGCGTGTGAAACCCGGCATTACAAACACGACGGGCGCAAGGTGCTGTTCATCGGCGTAATCGGGCTTGTACATCTTGACGGCGTAACTCATATGGTCGTTGGCGATAACGTACGATTGCCCGTTAAGTTCGCGACTATTGTATTCCTCCGTCATTGCCTTGTCTATGGTAAAATTCTTAACCCCGACGTCGAAACCGTTGGTTTCCACAAGCATTGCCGAAAAACTCGAAACAAGCACCGCGCAAAGAGCGACGATAGCAACGATAGTGCTTTTTCTCTTGAAAAACGGCTTGTCGCCCGTCGGCTTGATTTTCTTGCTCTTTATAACCGTTACGGACTTTTCGGGATATTTGCCCAGCAGCGCGGCAAGACACAGCAATCCCGACGGCAGACAAATTACTCCCACGCAAGTATAGACTATCAATTTTATCTTGTCGTTATGCGCAAGTTCCGTCGGCTTGGAGTTTTGTATTTGCACGACGTCGTCGTCCGTCTCTATTTGTTGACTGTTTGTTTGAACTCTGTTTTTTACTGCGGAAACAAGCAAACCGTGATACAGACTTGCCACCGCCAACACAACGAGCAACCAAAACCAATTATTGGAAAAGCTCAGAAGCACCGCTGCAAACAGAAAATACACAAAACAACTCACATAGGACAATATGCTTGCCGCGCACAGCAGTTTCTTTTTGTAGTACATTCGTATCCTCCTTTGTCAGATCGTTAAAAACGCGAAACGATCGCCGCCCGAAGTTCTTGCACGCTTGCCGCGGCGGTCGGTTCGCCGGCAAGCCAATCGCGCGTTTCGCTATCCTCGCCGCACAGCAAATTCATCACAAATACCGACAGTTCGCCATCGGTAAGACGAGCGAAATATCTGTTTTTCACCCCGCCGACGGTATATTTGGAAGAAAACTCCTTAGTTTCATTCTTCATATCGGCGCCCGTAGACTTGATGAAGTTGTCGCCAACGCATAGCACGAGATCCACGTCGCCGTCGGCTTTTATCTTTTCGCCGAGCTGTGCGGTTTCGGTGATGTCATAGTGACGCATTTCAACTGTAAAATCTTTGAACCCGCTCTCCGTCAGCTTGGCTTCGAGTTTTTGCTTGAAATACGCGATGTCCGTTTCGGTCAATCCGGAAATACTCTCGCGCGCGTCCCAAACAATAACCAACTTGGATTGCTCTACGGGCGGCTCTTCCTGTACGGGATCGCCTTCCAACCATTTGCGATATTGGGCGGCGCTTGTGAGCAAATTCATTACATAAATGGAGATTTCTCTGTTGGTCAGTCGTGCAAAATATCTGCCCGATTTGCCGTTGATGGTATATTTGCCGGAAAATTGCAGCGTTTCCTCCGCCATATTCGCTCCGCTTGCTTTGATAAAGTTGTCGCCAACGCACAAAGCGAGGTCCACGTCGCCGTCGGCTCTTATCTTTTCGCCGAGTTGAGCCGTTTCCGTTATATCCGGATAGCTCCTGATGGTAACCTTGGGATTTTCAAACCCGTTTGCAGCCAGATCGGCTTCCAACTGTTGCTTGAAGTAATCCATCTTGTCCTGCGTAAGTCCGCTGATGTTCTCGCGCGCTTCCCACACGATAACAATTTCGGAACGGGTTGCGGGATCTTCCTTGTCCGCCTCGAAAACGACTTGAAGCGATTCTCTCGCGGCTTTCGTTTGCAGCCAATCGTACACCTGCCGCGACAGCCAATTGTCGTTGCATCGTCCGATATATCTTGTTTTGCCTCCCATGGGTATGTTTCCTTTAAGTTCGACGGTGGGCACTCCGCCTCCGCCCGAGCCTCCGCCCGCCTCGGTAGACGAACTGATGTTGTCGCCGAACCCCAACAAAACGTCTACGTCTGCGTCATTGCGTATCATTACTCCGATCTCGGGGGTAGTTTCCGCCCAATAACGACGCACGACCACATTGAGTTCGCCGACATTGAGTTCCTGCAAGAATTTGTTCAGCGCCGCTTGAAAATTTTCTATAATTTTCTCGTTCAGTCCGGACAAATCTTCGCGCGCGTCCCAACCAATGACAAGCTCGGGACCTGCCACCCAAACGGGATACATATTGACGACGTTTTCCTTGATGTGCCCTTCAATGTCGCCGTAACGAATCAAATCGCCCGTCTTGATATCCACCGTATCCGAATCTCTTTCAAACGACCACCCGCGAAAAGCGTGACCCAACTTGAAATCATCGGACAATCCGGGGACGATCACCTCGTTGTATCTGCTAAGCTTGCAAACGGCTTCGGGCGAAGAATAATCCGCCGACGAAAAAATAACGGTAACTTCCTTGCGCATCGCACCGCACCCGACAAACACCGAAAGCAACATTGCCAGACAAGCCAATATACAAACGGTACGCAACACTTTGCTTCTCATAACATCCTCCTTGTTTATTTATTTTCTTGCGACGCCCGACGCAACAGCCGCAGTCCTGACGGCGTTTGCAACGAGTTCGTGCGCATTTCTATCTACCGCTTTGGGTAAAATATAGTTTTTTGAAAGTAGGCGATCCGTTACCGCACGGGCAATGCCTTCTGCCGCCGCCATCATCATCTCTTCGTTGATGTCCCTTGCCCGCACATCCAATGCGCCGCGGAACAACCCCGGAAATACCAACGCGTTGTTTATCTGATTGGGGTATTCGCTGCTGCCTGTTCCCACGATCTCGGCGCCCGCCGCCAATGCTTTGTCGGGAGAGATCTCCGGGACGGGATTGGCGAGAGCAAAAACTATGGGTTTACTTGCCATAGAACGGATCATATCTTCACTAACGATATTTCCGACGGAAACGCCCACGAACAAGTCGGCGCCTTTAAGCGCGTCCGCAAGCGTACCCGACAGTCTGCCGACGTTTGTGCGGCGAGCTATCTCGTTGTGCGCCGGATTGGAATAATTGACGTCGCGACACAAGATTCCGCAGCGATCGACCATGATAACGTCCCTGACGCCCATATGAAGCAAAAATTTTCCTATTGCTATGCCTGCCGCTCCCGCGCCGTTTACCACCGCTTTCAGCGTTCGGACGTCTTTTTTCAGCAAACGACAGGCGTTGATGAGCGCCGCACCGACGACGATTGCCGTGCCGTGCTGATCGTCGTGAAACACGGGGATATCCAATTCCGATTTGAGACGATTTTCAATTTCAAAACAACGCGGCGCGGAAATATCTTCAAGGTTTATTCCCGCAAAATTGCCCTGAATGTATCTGACGGTTTTTATTATCTCTTCGGTATCCGTCGTATC
>CANQNJ010000057.1 GCA_947625185.1 uncultured Clostridia bacterium | reverse complement strand
GCCGCGGCGGTGTCGCTGATAGCGCTTGCCTGCTTTGCCTATGCGTCGGCACGCATTGCCAAGCTGTCCGTCAAGGATATGCTCAATACGCAATTGGACTGAATTTTCGTCGATTCCGCACCGCTCGGCTCGCGAAAAACGATTGCAAGCCGCTCGGCGAATGTTGTCCGGACCGCGCAAAGCTATGCAATATCAACAAAGATATTACAACTTTGCCGATAAAAAAGGCAATTCAACCGAACCTCGCGACGCTCGCGAGGTTTTGCACAAATAGAAAGGCTGTCGCAGTCGGATCATATCCGCTTGCGACAGCCCGTTGTTATTTATGATATTTTTGCCGTCTCAAAATAAGGTCGGAGGACAGAGCCTGTCGATCGGTCACACGACCGTCAGTCCCGCAGCAATGCCGTTATTCAGGCAAGCGCACATCTCTTGCCGTCCGACGGAACGCAATATGCGTCAAAGCCGAAGTCTGCGTCCGGCGCCTGCCAATAATCGCCGTAGTATGTATCTACAAGCGTTATGGACGTCACCTGCGGACTGTCGCCGCCTACGGGTATAAATGTCAAGCGCAGTCCGACAAAACGTTTGCTGCCGTCGACAGCCGCTCTGACTTCGTCCCTGTCCACAGTGATCGTGTAATAACGATCTGCGAACGGATAATCGAACAATTCGTATCCGTCGAGTTCCACTCTGTGATACTCGCCAAAGTAGTCTGTTTCCTCTTCTTCGCCATCGTCATTGAGATAAACCAAGGAAAGTTGCAGTTCGACACCCAGCCCCTCGCGGTTCCACACTCCGACGGTGTACGGCATATATCTATCTTCATACTGCGTCCAGTCTTCCAACACGATGACACCGCTTGCTTCCTGCTCCGCTTGCAGACCGCAATAAACGCAGCTGCCGTCATAAAATTCGTGACCGTGGGGAGCTTCGCGCAATTCGGCATATCCTTGTCCGCAAACGGCACACTGTTCGATATAGTATCCCGGACGGGTGCATGTGCTGAATATCCAATCGCTTTTGTATTGGTGATTGTAGCCGATTTCGGTGTACTCTTTGCCGTTGTAGTTGTAGGTTATCTCGCACTCGCAACCGTCATCGGAGAAGTAACGCCAAGATCTGCAATCGATATATCCGTCCTCGCCCGTCTGTTCTCTGTAATCATATATTAACCTTCCGAGTCTGTCATAGCGAATCTCGACAATGACCGAATACGGCCCCCTATGCGAACAGCCCTCGTAACTCGTCTCTTCACGATAGCCGGCATAACCGTCTTGTTCGAGAGTGAACTCCGTACGCGTAGATGTGGATTTTCCGCTTTGGTGCTCCGTCCATTGACTCACTTCAAGATATCCTTCCTCGTCGCCTATCTGTTGTCCCGGGGCGCGATAGAATTTGTAAAGATTGTAACTATTGTGGGTACATTGGTCAATGTTTTCCTGCCAACTCTCCATAGTGAAGTACGCCGTGCAACCCTGATATGCGCAACGATATGTTTCCAACCGGTGACCGTCAGACAGGTAATCCTCCGAACTGTAACCGAATTCACAACCGTCTTCTGTCCGATAGTAGAAGCGACTGCATTGTCCGCAGGCGCAATAATCCCTTTGCAGTATAAGTTTGCCGTGAGGCAATTCGTAAGTTTCGACGTCGCTCACGATCAAGTGTTCGTTAAGCGTCTCTTGTTCGGTATTACCGCATTCGGCACATTGGCGAGTCCATACTACGCCGTTCTCGCAGGTCGTTCCGGGGACAACAAGCTCCACCGTTTCGTGATAGTCGTGATACTTTCTGTTGGTTTCGACGTAAATATCTTCCTTGCATTGCTCACAGACGTGATAGGTGTAATAGAACTCGTTGCACTTTACGTCGTCTGCGGTAGTCGAACGCGCCTCATCGACAGAATCCTTGTGTTGCGAACGATAAGCGAACCGACCTTCCGCGCCGTTGAAGTATATCGTTGTCGACACATGCGAGATGTCATACCTGTCCCGCAATTGTTCGGTTTCGTCTACAAGTTGACCGCTCTGATCGTATACTCTGACAAACGTATAGTACTCTTCCGCAAACGTTCCACGACTATCCGACAACCTGTAATACGTCCAATCTCCGCAATCCGTGCCGAAATCCGTCGACATATTCTCCACGTCGGAGAATACATAAATGCCGACGCGTTTTTCGCCCCGTTCCGTTCTTCCCGTGTTGGGAGCTTCGCTTACGTCGTATATATAATATTCGGTTTGCGTCAAAGTCAGAGACAGCGTGCCGCCCTTCAATTCCCAAAGATACGTCCTCTCCGTGCGGTCGCTCTTTTCTTCGATATTGGGTTCCGCATAGGAATAGGAACCGGTTTTCTCGCACTGTTTGCGAACATACTCGAACAGATCGGAAGGAACATCCAAATCGTCGTCGTAGACAACGTCCCTTCCTTCGTTCCACCGCACTTCGACGGAACCGTTCAACTGCACCATACCGTCGGCGACGGTCAAATCGTCAAGGGATATGCCCAAAGAGCGAACGTTGCCGGATTTGTCCGTATGCAACACAATCTCGGTGACGCCGTCACGGAAGATATCGCCGACTATATCGTAGATCATCTTGCTGTCTATATCCGCAGCCTGCGCTATCAATGCGTATACCGTCGAACCGTCTTCGCCGAGCATCTGCACCGCTTGATCCAACGTCTCTGCAAATTCGCCCTCTTCCAATTCGGCGTTTTCTTCCACTATCTGAGCGATGGATTTGACAACGAGATCTCCGCCTTTGAGGAAATCTTCTATGCTTATCTCTTTTCCCGTAAACTTGACGATCATCGCCTCGATTAGACTGAATAGACTTTCGCGGTCGATATTGTACTTGATAGCCATATTGAACAACTCGCCGATAGCCTGATACGCTTTGAGTTCGACAGTGAGCTTGCGCACAAGTCCCGTGAACTCGTCGAACGCGCCGTCGCCGAAATATTTATCCGTCAGCTGCTTAACGGACAGATTGAGCAAGTCGTCGTTGAGGGCGAGCATAGCTTCTCTGTCGAGCGCAACGTCATATCCGTCGGCGGTCTCCTTACGCTCGAAAAACGTGTCCGCTATGTTGCCGACAAGTTCCGCAAGATAGCCGTTGTTGGAAGAGACTATTTCTTCAATATAGTCTATCACGGAATCGTCGCGCATCACTTCGATAATAGTCGTCCCGGGCTCGGGGATCTCGTCATAACTGTATTTGGAGTAGGTGTACCGCAAGTCGTTTTCGCGCATCCTCACATACATATATTCTCCGTCAAACAGCGCATACACCTCCACGGTGTCGACACTCGGATCCTTACCGCCGTACGACATGGCGCTGTCCGCTACCAATTCCGTCGAGAAGAGAACGTCTCCGTCATCGGTGATATTGATGTATGCTTCCAACTTTCTTACGGATACGATCTGCTCCGACGCGTCCGAATAAGAACTATCGGAGATTATTTTGATCACAAAGTCCTCGTCGGCGGTGACGGTAAACTTGTTGGCGGCAAGACTTTTAAGCAGCACGTCGTAGAACTCGGAGGCGGATTCATCGGGCGCGCCGCAAACGGTACATTTGCCGTCCGTGCCGAAAGTGTGGTCACCGAGCGGCTTGTAATTTTCTCGCTTCTCCGTCCGACACTCGGAGCATTTATAAAGCGTATATCCCGCTTCCACGCAGGAGGATGGGACGTCGCCCACTATCTCCCAATGGTGATCGCAACCCTCTCCGCAGACGGTACAAACGCCGTCCTTGAATTGGTGATCGCCCGTTGCGGGAGCGCCCTGTTCGCCGCAGACGTTACAAATCTGTCCGCGTCCGCAGGTGGGAACGTCTATATCCCATTTATGTCCGAACGCAGAGATCTTGTCGCCTTGATAACTGTATCCGCAGGAGTTGCAGGTGTACTCGGTATAGCCGTCCGTCGTACAAGTGGCGTTTGTCTTGTCAATAGTAAAGTCGTGCGCGCGTTGCGGAGTTGTTATAGTATAAGAAGCGTCGCAGCGCGAGCAGGAGTAGCTTGCGCTGCCAGCGTGTTGACAAGTTGCCGCAGTTGCTTGCCCCGCTTGCCAATCGTGTCCCGTTGCGGGTACCGTTTCGCTTATTTTTTGGTCGCACTTGGAGCATTTGCGTACGTTCAACCCCGACTCCGTGCAAGATGCGGCTTTGCTTTCGCCCTCTTCCGTTATGAAGTCGTGACCCGTAGCAAGAGTATACGTCGGTTCTTCGCCCGCACCGCATCGCGTGCAAACGGTGATCTCGTAGCCGTTTTCCGTGCAGGTGGCGTCCTTTGTGCGAGTAACGTTGTGATGACCGTATATGGCGCACATTTCTTCGGGGGTATATTTGCCCACAGTATAGTAAGAAAAGTGCTCCGTCCGGAACGTGACGTATCCGTTGGAGTAAGTTCCGACGATGTTTTCCAATTTGTCGCCGTTGACATACCATATGACGATAGCGTCCACGTCCTCTCCCGATTGGAGAGTATACGGAATGCGCACGGTGGCTTTACCGCCGTTGAAGGATGTTATGTTGTCGGTTCCGTCGAAAAGAGTAATATTGTAGATGTCGTTTGCCAACTTGTTTTTCAGAGACGGGTCTATATCCTCGGCTTTATCCGCAACGTCTACTCCGAGCGTAAGCTCTTTGTCTGCGGGCAGACTGTCCGTTGCCCTTTCGTCCAATACTATGGAGGCGTTGTTTATCATCACGTCGTCCGCGCTTGCCAGACTGTCCTTGGTTACGGGGACTTCCTTGGCGTCCTCGGCGGCGACTATCGATGTCTTGGTGTGACTGCACAGCTTACATGTGTATGTGGTTATGCTGCCGCTAACTTCGCCGTTGTTCCATTGGTGCGCATTTTCGTCGGAAAACGTTACTTGCGAATTTTCTTTAATATGACCGCATACGGAACATTGAGAGACCTTTTCACCGAGTTGGTTGCAGGTCGCCTCCCGCGTGATTACCGTCACATAAGCGTGGCGATTCGACACTTCGTATTGCTCGGTGACCTCTTCCCTGCACGTTGTACACTTCAAAGTGTGCGACGTTGTATATGTGCAATCTATTGTCCCTTCCTTGGGAGTGTATATGCCGCTTTCGCTCAAAACGACGAAATTATGCCCCGTCTTTGGTACGATGGAGGTATATGTATCCTTACATACGGAACATTCGTATACCGTCACGCCGTCTTCCGTACAAGTTGCCTTCGAAGAACTCTTTATGCCGTAATTGTGCGCACTGACGGCGGGCAAAGTTTCTTCGCATACGGAACACTGTTTGCCGGAGCAATCGGTGCCCTCCCACTTGTGCCCGACAGCGGGCAGGAACGTCTCTTTGCGGTCTTGGCAGTGACTGCATATCTCTACCGTTACGCCCGTCGAGGTACAGGTTGCTTCGCGAGAGTCGTCGACGTCTTTTACATAGTTGTGCGTCAGCTGCAATTCCGTTCTCGAACGCGTAGCCGTACAGCGGGAACATTTTTCTACCGTTTTGCCCGCAGATGTGCAGGTTGCCGCAACGGAATTTGCTTCGTCTTTGACGAAGTCGTGATCAAGCGCCTTGACGGTCTCCGTCCAGGTCTTGGAACAATCCGGACAGACGTACACCCGCTCCCCGTCGGTTTCGCAAGTTGCCGCGACCGTTTCCGTAAATGTGGCGTTGTCGTGAGTACACTCTTTGTCGCATGACGCAATAAATACGCATAGAAGCATACAGCACAATAGCGTCGTCAAAACAAACAGTTTGTTTTTCATTTTACCTCCTTACCGATTGTGATTTTAGGATTTATAATAATATTATAGTACAGAGAAACTATTTTTTCAAGTAAAAACTCCCGCCTTCTATATATACGCATATCATTACGTCGTTGCACCCCGACAGACCGACATTTTTGACAAATTATAGTCGGTAAAAAATATCAAGCGCGCAAACACACCGACTATTCTTCGGCAAAAATTACGTGCAAACTCATATCCGTTGCGCCTTTTGCGCTGTCGCATTGATGGCGAACGCGCAATTGCTGCTAAATGACAGTTCAGACAGCCTTGCCCGGATACCTACTCCGCCATTGCTATTGTAAGACGTTCATCCATCTGCAAAAATCGATTAAAATAAAAAATTGCACAATGCCGATAAGCACAAATTGTGCGTCCCGCGTCTATGGTTCTTATTTTACAACTTTCGCCCTTTCCGCACCAAACGTACGATATCGTAATATTTTATAATTTTCCGCCGAGCGATTAGTTGTATTGCCGTTTTTCATAGACCGTATCGCGTCACTTGGAATTTTATGAAAAATTAGCGCGATCCCAATTCAATGTAATCTAATTTTGAAAAATTGTAGTGTTTTTCTTCGCCATTGTCAAATGTCTTCAACGCGCCGTTTTCTTGAACAATTTGAACAAAAGCGTTATCTTTTAGCATTATTGTAAGTTCGTCGTATGACCAATGGTGCCGAACGGAAATGTTTTTAATTTGTTTTCTTCCTATTTGTCCGTTTTCAGTTTGAAACACAAGAGACTCGTCCGCAATAATGCAATGTAGCGATTTGTTCCAAGTATAAGAAAACAAACAATCCGACTCTATGCAATTTTCAAAAAATTTTGAAGCGGCTGTCTGTTGAGAAACCTTTCCGCAAGTTAAGATGTGGTTTATCAGCTTATCAATATCGACAAACCACACGTTATCCGATAAAGTTTCTATTTCATCAACCTCTTCATCTGCGAAGAATACGATGCCGTTCACCCAAACGTTGCCCGATATTTGTTTTTTTAACAAGTAAATGGCTCTATTCAATTGCTTGAACGGCGACTTCAAGACTTTGATGTGATCTTCATTCGTATAATAGTCTGTTTTTTTCTGAACAAATCCCTGATCCGTTTCGGTTATTTTGCCTTTCCAATTTTTTATCTCAATCGCGAACAGTTTATCTTGATATAAAACCAAACAATCGATCTCGGCATTACCGCTATCGGTCATAATTACAACGTTTTTCTTTATACGGCAATCGGGCAGCTTGTGCCCCAACGCATGAACAAATTCCTTTTCGCCGTTATCGCCATATCTTTTTTCCGACGGAACAAACGCCAAACCGTCTCCCCTGCGACGCACAAAACCCATCTTGATTGTGTGAAAAAAGCTTTTCAGTCCCACCGAACACATCCTTTACGCAACGACATTGTTGATTGCGCGACTTCCCATATAATGCAATTGTATTCCTTTTTAGCAAAAAAGTAAATAAAACCAATATAATTTATATGTGTTTTCTGAACATCATTGACGCTTGTATGTAATATTGTGATCGTTACTTTCTTTCATCCATATTATCTTTACGCCCTTGTATCAACATAATTTTCCGAACACTTTGCAATATCGGTCTTTATCTTACCATAGACGATTCGTATACGCACATACACATATGAAATATGCTATTTTACCGCATATGTGTCATAATTTTTATGTCATTTGCCAAACAAAAGAACTTGTTTTAGTATACAGCCAAACTTTTTTATTCCACCACGGCAGAATTTTTTTCAATGATAAACTTACACCAACCCCCTGTTCCGGTTGGTAAATAATCAGGTGCTTGCTACCGAGGTGTAAAACCCATCAAAATAGGCGCTACTATACTAAAAATTTGATTTACTTCGTTAACACTGCTCCAAGAAACGCCTTGCCAAAACGACAGGAGCTTTTTGTTGAATATTTTTGAGAAAAAGCAAAACGAACGACGAAGTTACAATTTATTATAGGCCCTTGAATCTCGTATTGCAAATACAACCGACGTTAATCTGCTCAACTTGCGCGCCAACGATAAGGATTTATCCGGCATGAAAGTCAAAAAGGCGCCCCCCCAATAGGCATTGTAAACCCTGCTTGTTAAGTATATAGCAACGAAATGTTTAATGATGTTCTTAAAATAACTCTTAATTATTGGGAGGAAATGCAGATGTACGAGAATTATATGAACAAGCTTTTTCCACGAAAGAAAAATCA
>CANQNJ010000056.1 GCA_947625185.1 uncultured Clostridia bacterium | reverse complement strand
AACGTATACTGCGACACGAAACTGACCTTGTCCTCCGTGTCGTTGACATAATTGGGCGATACGGGGATATCCACTTCTTTCTGCACGTTGCCCACGTTCTCCAACTCGTTCTCCGTTATCACCTCGACGTCGACAATGGACGGAAATACAAGATTGGTACACTTGCGAAGCACGTCCTTGTAGTTGTTGTCTACAATATTCTTGATTGCCCTGGTCTCCGCAAGCAAAATAAGTCTGTCGCGGTAGATACCCACGGGCGAAAGAGAATTGATGTACAGATCGTAAGCGAGAGTCGTCGTCTTGGCTTCCGCTTCCAAAAGAATATTTTTCCAAATCTGATCGATCTTCAACATATCCACATTATACAATAAAGCGGCGGATTTTGCAACAATAAAAGGACAAACCGATCATACAAAAGGCTTCACTTCGCGCAATAATAAAGGCACCCCTTCAAGTGGAAGTGGGCGTGGCGCGGAAAGTCAATCACCACAGTGTGGTGTTGACCGTAGCCACGGCGAGCAACAGTCTGACCGACAGTTGCTCGCTCACCTTATTCTGTCGAACAAAGTGAGACTGAGGGGTTTGAAGTCCCTCGCAAGGGCTGCAAGCGCCGCGCATGTCGCCGCTTGCTCAAATTCCGTTGTGATATGGAAGTCGGCTTCTGTATTTCTTTTTCTTCTACACCCCAACATTTCTGACAGAACCGAAATTTTAACTGCGGACTCTTGCGCCGACTAAAAAGCGCGTATCCGCCAAACGCGTACAGAGCTGCCGCCCGTAAGCGTTATTTGTTTCTTTTTGCTATCGCTGCAATGAACATAATAAATGCGATAGGAATAATCAAAAGCCACATATATTGCCCCACGCGGGTATTGCGGACGCGGCTGCGGATCAGTCGGAATCGCGCTCGACGGTATAGGTGGCGATAAGTACGCGCTTGCCCTCGTCGCTATCCTTGCCGAGAACGCGCGTAAAAGTGTACCCTTCGCTCTCCAACGCTATATCCACAAAGCACATAAATATACCTATATCCACCTTGTTCCAACGCTTGAACAGCTGATTGGACAGAATGGGTACTTTGCCTTTCTGACGGTAGACGTTGAATTTGTTGTCTATCTGCTCTACGCGCCAGGGCTGACTGTTGACAGAGCTCGGCGCAAGACGGGCTATCTCGCCTAAGCGAGCGTCGTTCATACCCGACCAGAAATCCGACGCGTCCTCGCGGGCGAAGTCATAGTCGCCGTTGCGAAACGCGGACGGATCGCACTTGCCGAAGGAAAGCATAACGGCATACACCAGATCGCACTGCCGCTCTTCTTCGACCTTGCCCATACCGTACCAACATACGCCGATACCGAGAGACGCCAGATACAGATCCCACTGTTCCAACATATATCCCACGTTGGTCAGCCACAGATTGCCCTCTTCGCTGTATACCAACAGACAATATTCGGCGTTGAACTTGCAATTCGTTTCGCTGCAAGGCACTATCTGAAATTCGACGTGTATATCGGGGACAAGCGGTTTAAGCCGTCCGAGATAATCTTTTACCGCGGCAAGTTCTTCGTCGGTGAGTTTTTCTTCGCTGTAACGGCGCACGGATCTGCGCTTGTACACATATTGCAAAAGTTCTTTCATAAACGCTCCTTTGCCGATAATTTATTATATTTTACCATATACGCGGAGTTTGTCAATAAGTTGCGCATCTTTCGCAAAAAGAGGCGATTTGCTCGTTTTTTTTGCAAAAAGACGCATATGGGGTGCAAAACTTTGCCTATTCGGCAACTCGTGCGGCGGTCGTTGCGTTAGCCTTGTGTTGACGAATGTATTGCGTCCACTTGATGTAACCGTATGTTGTATTGGTGAGGTAGCCGACTTTGAGAACAAGCAATATCCACTGCCCCGCCATTATGTCTATTACCGTTTCGAGAATCGCCACTATGTACCAGGCTATCCATTGCTCGCGATAGCGGAACAATATCAGCAACCCGTTGGCTATGCCTACCGCGCTTGCCGCCGCGTCCAGATAACAAACTATGCGTTCAAAGGTAAGGTTCGTCGCAAAGATACCGCCCTCCACCTCGATCAACGTCAGCAGATACCCGACGCCAACGGTCCATACCGCGATGGCTGCCAACAGCACTATGTCCTGCCACCAAGTCAACTTCTTGACCACGGTAAGCTCTTCTTTTTGCTTGTCGGGATGGCGGTGCCACATAACAAAACTGATAATGTCGCAGGGTATCCAGAACAACAGCGTAACCGCCATAGTCGCAAAACGGTAAATGCACACGATGCACGTTATGATCTCTACTATTTCCACGCCCAACGAGACGATGAAGTTCCACTTGCTCTGCTTGGATATGAGCAATTCGCAGGCGATATTCAGCACCACGTCCATCACATACAGGAAGGTAATAACTCCCGCCGAGACGAGAAAGCTGTTGACCTTGACGAGATCCCCCTCTTCGAGGCGGAGACGGGCGCCGTCCAACAGTTTGTCTCCGTTGTCGTTGACAAGGGACACCACAAGCGGTTCGGGATCTTCCTCGTCGCCGTTGTAGTAACACTCCAACGCTATGGTTACGTCGGCGTTTATCTCATAATCGAACGGCTGCACCTCGTCGGTTTTCTTGTCGTACAATCCCAACTTCAACGTCATACTGTTGACGTCGTCGGCGCTGTCGCCCGGCTCCACCGTCCACTCGCCGTACTTGGATATCTCCGCCATACTGTAACTGTGTTCTTTGCCGCCGGCGTCGGTGATCCTGACGCTGCAAATCACATAGCTGTCGGCAGTCCCTTCGAAACTCAACGTATTGAAATCGCCCGTTGCGCCCTCGACGTACGCGGACTTGTCCAACGTTACCGTGTAGGTCGGCTCGTCCGTCTCCGGAAAAACAAACGCGAACACTATCGCGACGATAAGTATGCTGAAAAACCATATCTTCTCGTACAACGTAAAGTAATTCCACAATTCCTTGCAACGACGGCAAAAGCCTTTGCCCGTTGCGGCGCGTTTGCGCTTGCCGGCAATAATGCCCTTGTCGCGAAGAATCACCAAAATTAATATCGCGATCGTCTGCAAAAGGGCGATGACGCCGAGCGCAATGCACAGACCCGTCGCCGCCGCCTCGCTCATGGCTATCAGATTCGGCATCGACGCACCTCCGCCGCGCTTGCCGCGCGCAACATAATATATCCTATGTACTCCATCGGTAAATACCTCTGAATATTGTAAAGATACGTTCATTATATAACCCCGTCCGAAATATGTCAAACACATATCGGCGCGGGGCAGCCCCTGAAAGACGCAAAAAAAAACGGCTATACCCGATAGCCGTTTGAATGAACGTATCAAATATTGTCGGCAAGATATCGCCAATCGGAATCCCGATGTCTGCCCGTTGCGTCCACCGCCTTGACGCGCGCGTCCTCACAGGACAACTCGTCGGGACATATCCACTCGTTGTCGGATACCGTAAACCTGATCCCGTCCGCTTCCACTATGTAGTACGTTGCGTAACGAACCTTGTCCCAGGTAAACTTGTTGTCGTCCTGCCAAAAGCGGACGTTCTCTATACTGCCGAGATAGCCTGTCGGAGAGAACGAAACCGTAACGCGAGGCGCCTCGAACAGCTCGCTTGCCACATAGATCAACGACGTGGCTATCAACAAAACAAACAAAACCGTCGCCGTCGCCTTCAATATCCTTGTTGCACACACACTTCGGTGTCTTTCCGTTTTACCTTCTTCCATAATAAATTCCTCCTGTCGTCAGTTAAAGGTATTGTTCTCCCATAGGAGAGTTGACATAAAAAAATGAGATACAATCGTATCTCACCATACTGCTCCCCTATCGGAAACAACGGCATTTTACCACAGCGTTTATGCAAGGTCAACTGTTTTCAACAACATTTTTCGGAAAATTTTTTTGAAAAAATTTGCGGCAAATATATGCAATAATTTTGTTTAGAAACGCCGTTATTCGGCAACAATCTCACCAAAGGAGAAATATATATGAAACTTATAGACAGTCAAACGTATCTCAATCTTGCCAAGGCGTTCTCCGCGGAGACGCAAGCCCGCACGCGGTACGAATTTATGGAATACGGTATGCGCTACAACGGTTACAAAACAATGGCGGAAATAGTCGACTCCATTGCGTACCAGGAATTCAATCACGCCAGAATGTTCTACACATATCTGCAAAAGGCAAGCACCAAACCTATCGACAACATAGATATCCAAGGCGGATTTCCCTTCAAGGAAAAATGGGATATCGAGCAAAATCTCAAATTTGCCGCCGACGACGAACACGTCGAAGCCTACGACATATATCTGCCCGCCGCCAAAGTCGCGCGCGAAGAGGGCTTCGAGGATATCGCCGACCTGTTTGAACTGACCGCCAAGGTGGAAATGCAACACGAAGCCATATTCCTCGAACTGTACGATCAAATGAAAAACGGCACCCTGTACAAAAAGGATAAAGAGGTAATGTGGATGTGTTCCGGCTGCGGACATATGGCTATGGGCAAGGAGGCATGGGAAACCTGCCCGCTCTGCGGCGCAAAGCAAGGCACCGTATGCCTGAAATTGAAGAGCCTCGGGGCATAACACTCGGAAAATTAGCTTATATGGATACCCTTTGCGGCAAGATACCGAAAACAACGTCAAAAAGCCGTATCGCATTGGGTGCAATATTTCCGGAATTTTATCGAAACGCGCCTTTGCGGCGAGTACAACAAAGAAGTCGGGAGTTATCGCTCTCGACTTCTTTGCGTTTTTGGTAATTTTGTCGGTTTATATACATAATATAATGGATCTGTTGCAAACGGTATATAACGATTCTCGGACCGTAAACACGACTATCTGCAATTAAGTGTCATTTGTACGCTTAACTTTATAAAATTATAATTTTTAATTATAAATTTATACTTTTTTGCGCAGCTTTACTTGTGTTTATTTATAAATTTCAATACAATAAAAACAATAATTATCTAATAATATACAAAAAGCGCCGCAATGTGCGGCGCTTGATTTCTGTGCATATACGTCAACGTCTGCGCTTCTTCTCCGAGCGATAGACGAAATTCAACGTCTTGCGCGGGGCATTGGGGCTGTTGAGTATGTTGCCGGAATCCTGCCGTTCGGGCGCGGATCCCTTCAAAGGCGAAACGACGACGTGGCGGTTGTTCCCCTCGCCCTCGCTGTGCGTCGTAACATACTTGCTACCCTGCAATGCGGTATGGATCACCCGACGTTCATACGGGTTCATCGGTTCGAGAGAGGTTTGCTTTCCCGTACGCTTTACCTTCGATTCGAGATTGCCTGCAAGGCGTCTCAACGCTTTCTCGCGTTTTGCGCGATAATCGGCTGCGTCCAGAGTTACGCGCTTGAAACCGTCGCCCTTGCCGTTGTGCATAAGACTGCACAGATATTGCAAGGCGTCAAGCGTCTCGCCGCGATGTCCGATAACCGCCGAAGCGTCGTTGCCGACGATATTCAACAGCAATGCGTCGCCGCTTTCGCCGCTCTCCACGCTGCAATCGAATCCCATTCTATCAAGAACGTTTTGCAAAAAATCCACAACCTTTTGACGCTCCTCTTCCGAAGCGGTCACGGCAACCGACTCCGACGTCGATTGCATTTCAATATCTTCATTCATTGTCGCTACCTCATATATTTTGCCTTGCCGGTGTTGTTCTTGGCTTCATCCCTGCCGATACGGCGAAGCACCATCTTCTCCACGGGGTAACGAAGCGCGACCGTCGTGATGATGCTGAGAGTGTAGTTGACCACCATATAGATGGCAAATGCCCCCGTGTAGATAAAGCCGAACCATGCCATCATCAAAGGCATAATTATCATCATTGTTCTGTTTGTAACTTTTTGTTGTTGGTTTTGTTCCACAACTTCGCCGCGGCGATTCTTGCGCTCCATACGTTGCGAGATGAACATCGACAGAAAACTCAGACCGATGGACGCAAATGGCAGTATCATCAGACCGTTCCATCCGCCCTTGCCGTTGTAGCCGTTGTTCTCCATAACGGCGTCGCGTATCTTGTTGTAAATAGTTTCGCTGTTGCCATAGTTGGACATATTGACCGATTGCGAGAAACCGCCGCCTTCGAACTGTCCGCCCTTGTACGGCTGCATAATATCCGCCCAGGTATCCGGTTGCCAGACGTTCTGTATCCACAGCCAACTCTCGTGATTTTCGTCATAGTATTTCTTGACGGCATTTAACGCCACAGCCTCAGCTGCGTCGCACTTGGGGGATGCCGCAGCGTCGCCCGTATGTTTTTCCGCTTCTATTGCCGCTATTATACCCTCACTCTGACAATCCATTTTCGCGGCGGGATCGGCGAGTATCTGCTCTTCCGTCTTGAAGTTGCCCTCTTCATCCTCGCTTTCTGCGATATATTCTTCCAACTTCTTATTGTAGCCCTCGGATGTATGGCGCACTCCGTCGGAATCTTCATAAACGTAGCCTCCGAAATACGCTTCTCTGAGCGCGTCGTCCTTTTGTATTTCTTCGGATAGCGTTGTGTAATACACGTCGGTAAGACTCTGGAAGTTGGTAATACTGCTGTATGTGGAGTAGTTGCGCAATCCTGCGAACATCACGAAGAATATCGCCATCGACACGATCATCGGCAGACAGCTGCTCATCATGCTGAAACCCTGCTTTTTGTACAGTTTCTGCTTTTCCTCGTTGGCTCGCTGAGTGTTGGCGCCGTACTTCTTGTCGATGCTTTCCATTATCGGCTGCATTTGCTGCATTTTGAGGCTGCTCTTGCGGGAAGCATAGCGCTGCCAGATATCCAACGGCAGCATAATAATTTTAAGAAATACGGTAAACACCACGACCGTCCAGCCGTAATTGCCTACCCAACCGTGCATCCACTTGACCAACCTGCCCATTACGCCGAGATCTTTCTCGGAATAATCGAAGAAGTCGGGGGCGTTTTGGGCGCAGCTTACAAAAATACCGAGGCAAAATACCGCCAATATTACAATTATAAGCGCGCTTTTTGTCTTTTTAACCATTGTTACCTCTGAATTACCTTCAATACTACATGTGCCACTTCATATTGCCGCGTATATTGACGGGAACGGGATCGAAACCGCCCTTGCCCCACGGCGCGCAACGGCACAACCGTTTGAGCGTCATCCAACTGCCGACGAAAAATCCGAAACTGCGATACGCTTCCATTGAATATACGGAGCAGCTCGGAGTATATATACACCGCTTGCCGCCCTTCAACTTGGACAAAGTGGCTTTGTACAATTTAAGCAGCGCGATGGCGATATACTTCATTGCAGCAACCCCGCCTTGGTCAGCAGCTTGTTTACGCTGCATTGCACGTCGTCGAACAAATATTCTTCGTGTCGGCGAGGTATCATTACTATGCTGTAACCGCCTGCGACGTTGCCTATCACGGCGTCGAATGCCGCTTTCATCTGCCGCCTTATGCGATTGCGACGGACGGCTTTGCCGAATTTTTTACTGACGGAAAACCCCACCTTGGTGGGATTGGCGTTGGATGCGCAGTACAGCATAATAAAATTTCTGTCGGCAACGCTCTCGGCGTGCTTGTACACATAATTGTATTGATAGTTCTTTTTAAGTCTGTATATAGACTTCAAAGTTGACCTCTGTTATGCGGAAATGTGGTGACGACCCTTATTTCTGCGTCTGGCAAGCGTTCTGCGACCGCCTGTGGTCTTCATTCTCGCGCGGAATCCGTGTACTTTGCTTCTTTGTCTTTTCTTGGGTTGATAAGTTCTTTTCATTTTCCTTCTCCTTATGTCGGCGCTTTCGTGCGCTTTGTGATCTTATTGGGACGCCCGTCTGTCAAGTGAGCATACTCAACCACGATAGCATACGGTATCATTTTAACAAAGAATTATATATAAGTCAAGTAAAAACGGCGCGCGGGCGAAGCAAGTTATGCGGGTTATTGTATATAATTGACGCTTGACTTGCAAATTCGCTCCTTTCCGACAAACAGTCATAACCACCAGCCGTGCTGGTGGCTTGGGCTGCTCCCTTGGAGCATTCCCCGTGCCGAGTCTAAAAACTCATC
>CANQNJ010000055.1 GCA_947625185.1 uncultured Clostridia bacterium | reverse complement strand
ATTATACACTGAAAAAGAGTCTTTGCTCTATCTTTTTTTACTCACACCCCAACATTTATTATAGAACCAAAATAAAACTGCTTCACCCCAACATTATGTCATCAGAGCCACCGACCAAACGCAAGTCGCTCGGGTATTCCGCGCAAAAAGGCTTCGCTTCGGGCACGAAGTGCCCTCGTTGCAGATTATTTTGCACCGAATACCCTCGCTCCGTCGTCGCAGCACGCCCTTGACATCACCGTCCACGCAATCGGCGCGGGCGTTTTGCTGTCCGGCGGCTGCTCCTCTCCCCATCAAGTCTCCTTTGTCGACTTGACGGGGACCCCTTTTTGTCATAAGGTCAAGGGCATTATTGAAACTTAGTCGCTCGTATGTCCCCTGCAAAAAGGAAGTCGCTCGTGCGGTCGCGCTCAAAAAGGCTTCACTTCGCGCCCAATTAAAGGCTCCCCTTCAAGCGGAAGGGGAGCTGTCTGCGTTAGCAGACTGAGGGGTTTGACCTCTTAGAAAAAATCCCCCGCAAGGGCTGCAATCTCGGTACACGCCCGAGATTGCAGGCGGAATTTTCGCTTTGTTCGCTGCTATGCGCGACACGCGCATCTCCGCGCGCTCAAATTCCTTTTTAATTTGTAAGTTGATTTCTGTACTTCACTTACTTATACGCCCCGACATTTCTTACAGAACCAAGAAGGCAGCGCGCCGTCGTCGCAGCTTGCCTTTGATATCGCAGTTTGCGCTAATAAGCGCAGACGTACTATATAATTGATTTTTAACAGTTATTATGCTATAATACAATAAAACCGTCAAAAAACGGCGGCGATTTGTCCGTCGTTGACGTTACGTTTATCAAATGATCGTATAATTCGGTCGTCTGGCGAATACGCCTAAGGGGAATATATGATATCTATCAAAGGACTTACTAAGAAATATGTCACCGGTAAGACGGAGTTTTACGCATTGGACGGGATCGATCTGGAAATCTCCGACGGCGAATTCGTCGCGATAACGGGCAAGTCGGGCAGCGGCAAATCTACGTTGCTCAATATTCTCGGCACGTTGGACGTCCCTACGGACGGCAGCATCACGGTGGACGGCGTTGATCCTTCCAAACTCAATTCCAAGGCTATTGCCGCCTACCGCAACAAGACGGTGGGGTTCGTGTTTCAGTCCTTTTATCTGGAACCGAGCTATACCGTCTACGACAACGTGGAGCTGCCGCTGATACTCGCCGGCAAGACGGGCGACAACGGCGACAAGGTGGGCGCCGCATTGGAAATGGTGGGTCTCTCCTCCAAAAGCGGCGAGAAGGCTCGCACGCTCTCCGGCGGAGAACAGCAACGGGTAGCTATCGCGCGGGCGATCGTCAACGATCCCGCATATATATTGGCGGACGAGCCGTGCGGCAATCTGGATACCGCCAACAGCAACAACGTAATGGATATTCTTTGCAATCTGCACAGATCCGGAAAGACAATAATAATGGTAACTCACGACGCCGAGGACGCCGCGCGCGCTCATCGCATTGTCACAATGTCCGACGGCAAGATCGTCAACGATGAAAAAACTGCTTAAATTGATATGGTTGGAAGCGTCCTTTTTCAAGAGGACGCTGTCCGTTATATTCGTCATTTTGACGGCTTTCGGGTCGGCTTTTTTGGCTGTGCTGTCCGTGATGTTCGATACGCCGCTGGGAATGTATATCGGCTTGGATTCCTCCAAGCGATACTATGCGCGGACGTTCGGCGGAGAGTGTCTCGCGCTGTCGGTAAACGACGCTTCCGCAGATGTCGCCGACAAATACGAGGCGGAATTGTGCTACGGCACAGAGGACGGCGTCACGCAGAACGTCACGCTGTCTTACGGCGACAGGCAATTTGCGTCCGATCTGGTAACGCAATTGGGCAGCGAACATTCGTTGGAGTACCGCGTGCCGCGTCACGGATACATCGTGCCGTTGCGGTATGCCGAGGGGTATTCGTCGAACTGCATTTTGCTGTGCAAAGAAATAGCCTCCGAGCTTGACGTAGACGTTGGCGACGTAGTGTCGGTCGGCGATCGTAAATTTGCCGTAGCGGACATTTACGACAGGGGCAAAGTGGTACACAAATACGCCCATGACGAGGCGGTGGCACCGTCGGCATGGTATTATATAGTAAGCGATGAGGATATCCGTTACGACAAGTTGTATTTTACCTACGGCTCTTCGCAACGGACTATGAGCGTTTACAGGCGTTACGGCGAGGCAAACGGTTGGGCAATGAGCAGCGTGCTGACCGAATGGGAGGAGAACATCTCCGTGGTGGAGACGTATTACGGCTATCTTGTGATATTGTTGGGCGCGTTGATATTGTTTCTGCTGTATGTTCTGTTTACGCTGTTTTTCCGCTCGCGCAAGGCGCAGATATGCCGCTACAAGCTGTTGGGGGCGACCGATTCGACTGTCGCGGGCATTTATCTGACCATAGCGTTGATAGTTGTTTTCTTCTCCGTGGCGTTGGCGGCGGGATTTTCCGTATTGTTGAGCAAATTTATGCTTGGTCTATGCACAAAGTTGTTCGGTTCGGAATACGCTTATCATTTCCGCATCTGGATGCCGTTGGCGCTGTTCGGAGCTTGCGCGCTGCTGTCTGCGATAATGTTTGCGTCGTTCAGGCGCAGAATATCGCGATTGCCTATCGCGCAGGAGGTGCGTTATGAGTAGGCGGGCGCGGCAACCGCTGTTCCGCTTGGCGACGGCGAACTTTCGGGCGCATTGCTGGATAAATATCAAGTTGTGCGCCGTATTCGTATGTATGTCGATACTTATTTGTCTCTTTGCGGCATTCAATATGTCGGTGGAGAGCAGGCGGCAGGAGATATTCGCTTACAGCGCGTCCTCCAATTATATGTACGGAGCAAGCGATCGTTCGCGGTTGCTCGAAGAGTACGGATTGACCGATTATCAATATTACACGCTGGGACGTTACAACCTCAGCGAGATAATGAAAGAAAACATAAACGCCGATATCCCCACCGTAACGACCAATTTCATTTCGCTTGCCGTCGAAGGCATTGACGGCGGCAAACCGCGTGCATTTCTTTCGGACAAGACTCCCGAAATGCTGTGGCTATACAAGGGCGACCCTTTCCAAAATGACATCGACAAGCGCGAGATGCGGGACCGTTTCGGCTCGGATGAGCTGTACATAGGCAGTTTTCCGAAAGATGGCAGCCGTGAGATACTCATTTCGGAAAAATTGCTTGAAGGTTACGGTCTCGAACCGGAGCAGGTCATCGGCAGGCAATTGCAGATATGGTTGGGCGAACACGCCGAACAAATCTGGACCAACCTTACCGTCACGGGCGTTATCGTCAAGGAGTATTATCAGCTTTCGGGACATCTCGAAGGCAATTGGCAGATCGCGCCGTCCGTCGTCGCCGCGGAAAACAACGGGATATACGCTATCAACGTCAAGGTGGATACGCTGCACGTTTATGTTTTCGACGAGTGGTCGACGTTGTCTGTCGACGACTTAAACGACATATCGACGGAGGGCGAACTGTCCTATTGCGGAATAGCGAGTTACCGTCAAAGAGAATTTCTCAACAATATACGCCAAGTGGTAGTCAACGTGTTCTATGTGGTGGGGTCCATTCTCGCCGCGGGCTTGTTGCTGACGGTTATGTTGATGATAGACAAGTTCGTCGCGGTATTTTGTCGCACGGGCGGTATTTTGCTCAGTTGCGGCTTGGATAACGGCAATCTGATACGGTTGCTGTTTGTGCAGATATTGCTGCTGTTTCTTGCGTCGCTGCCGTTGGCGCTTGTCGGTTCTTTGGTAGGCTATGCCGTTGTCGTGCAGTTGGTCGCGGCAGGTACGGGCATAAGCATGACCGTATCGTCGTTGACTGTGGCGAAGCTCGTTGCGTTGTCCGCAACGGCGGTATTTGCGTCGGCTGTGGCGTTTTTCGGTTGCGCGGCGTTGCAACTGCGCAAAAAATCCGTCAAACAGCTGCTGGCGACGGAGATAAGTTGAACGGATCGGAGGGACAATGAAGATACAGATCATAGGTTATTCCGGCAGCGGCAAATCCACGTTGGCGGCTAAGTTGGGAGAAATATCCGGCTTGCCCGTGCTGCATCTGGACAGCACTCACTTTTACGGGGATTGGCAGGAACGTACCGAAGAAGAGCAGTCTCGTCTCGTGCGCGAGTTTATGTCGCGCAACGACGGTTGGATAATGGACGGAAATTGGGGCAAAGTGGTGCCGGAACGGTATTTGATGACGGATATGACCGTGTTGCTGATGTTGCCGCGTTGGACGTGTTATTGGTCGGCGTACAGACGGTACCGCGCATATCGCAACGTTGCCCGTCCCGATCTCGGTTGTCCGGAAAAATTCGACCGTTCCTTTCGCCGTTGGGTGCTGTGGGAGGGACGGGTCAAGTCTCGCCGTCAGACGCTGTACGATAAGTTGAACGCCACTTCCGGGCAGAAAATCGTGCTTCGCAGCCGCAAACAGGTGCGAAGGTTCATCGAAGAGTTTGCCCGCCAATACGGCAAGTGATTATTATTTACAGCGCTGCATTTTTGTGCTACAATATATACGGTGCAATTTGTGCCGTGGTCGTTTATGAGCAGAAAAAATAAAAAATTGCAGATAACATCCGTCTTTATGGTGTTTATATTGGTTGTCGGCGTGGCGTTGGATATCATTTACGTCGCGCAGCCTTTCTTTGCGACGGAGGACGGAGATTTGTGGGGCAAGTTGTGCATTTCCTGCGGGATCGAACTGTCCGTGATCGGTTTTATCGGCGTTTTGGTATGTATCGGCAAGTACAGGCACGCGGAGAAGCGCAGCGCCGCTTCCGGACGCAGACGCAGATATATCGAGCGGCAGGAAGAACTGTTGGACGAGGCGGACGACGATCTCATCGAAGGTACATATATCCCCGCGCACGAGGTGTCCGACTATATAACGATGGGCGCCTATCAGTCTGCCGAGGAGAAATTGGCACAGATCGCCAAGATGGACAAAACGCAGTTCGTCATTTACGTTGCGCGGCTTTTCAGTCACAAGGGCTATCAGGTAAAATTGACCCCCGTAACGGACAACCACGACATCGATATGTTGGCGGAGAAGATGGGCGTGATAATAGCCGTAGGCTGTCTTATATCCAATCGCGTACTCAGCCGCGAAGACGTCGTGCGAGTACGCAACGGCAGACGTTACTACCACGCCAACGGCTGTATGGCGCTTACCAATATGTATTTCGACCGCAGCGCGTTGGATTATGCGCAGGCGGAGCGTATATCTCTCGTGGACCGCAATCTGCTTGTCAGCGATTTTATGAACTGAACCTTATATATGCAATTGTAAGCGTTTCCGTATCGTTTTGACGATATGGGGGCGTTTTTTTATTGTTTTTTGCAAATAGAACACCCCGCGCACTTGCCGCGACGTCGGAAAAGGACGAAATACATTGCGCACATAACCGAACACATTATCAGCGTCGTCGCAAAGGCGGACGGGTATGTGAGCGCAAGTCTGCCCAATTGGTATACGCACAGCGACGTCAGGTAGGCGGTAACTATCTGAAAAGCAACGGATCTCAATCCTTTCTTCCACTCGCCCTGTTCGGAGAAACTCGACGAAACGGCGGCGATACAGGGCACGGTCAACAGATTGTACAGCACAAAGCTATACGCCCCGAGCGGAGATATCGCGTTCTGTATGCCGTTCGGAAGCAGTATCTGCAATGTGGCGACGACTGTTTCTTTTGCCGCGATGCCGGACAGCGTCGCCACCGTAAACTTCCACCCGCATCCTCCGTCATCGAATCCGAGCGGCGCAAATATCGGCGATATTGCTTTGCCTATGGCGGCAAGCATACTGTTCTCCGCGTCCGTCGGCATAAAGCGGAAATCGAGATTCGTCAACGCCCACAGTATCACCGACGCCGCAAGTATGATCGTGCCTGCTTTTATCAGAAACGCTTTGCCCCGTTCCCACATCTGTCTCAATACGTTTTGCGCTTTCGGCAGACGGTAGGGCGGCAATTCCATCAGAAATACGCTTTCCGTTTTGTCTTTTCTCAACAATTTCAACGCCAAGCCGCCTATTATCACGGCGATTATGCTCGCGAAGTAGAAACTGACGGCAAACAGGGCGTTTTCGTCGAATATATAGCTCGTAAAAAAGGCAATGACTGCCAATTTCGCCGAGCAGGGGACAAAGGGAGCCAACGTTACCGTCGTTTCTCGTTCCGCCGCGTCCTTTATCGTGCGCGTGGATACGATCGCCGGGACGCTGCAACCGCAGCCGAGTACCATACATACGAAGCTCCTTCCGCTCAAACCGAGACCGTGCAGCAATTTGTCCGTAATGAAAGCAATGCGCGACATATAGCCGCACGCTTCCAACAACGCGATGCAGCCGAACAGTATCATTACCTGCGGCAGAAATCCCGCAACGCTCATTACGCCGCCGATTACGCCGTCCGTCACAAGCGACGTCAATCGCGGCATATTGCAGGATCTGAGCGCATTCTCCGCCGCATATTGCAGCAATGGGGTAAGTTTTTCGTTGATAAGTCCCGTCAGCCAACCGCCTAAACCGCCCACCGACAGGTAGAATACCGCCATCATTGTTATTGCGAATATGGGAAACGCCAACCATTTGTTCAGCAATATTTTGTCTATCTTGTCCGTCGTTTCCAACCGAGCGGTTTTGCGCGTCGAGACGGCTTGACGGACGGCGTTTTCTATCAGCTTGTAACGTTCGTCGGGGTTGTCGGCGAGCGCACGCGGAGCTACCGTTTGCTTGCTTGCCTTTATACACGCCCGCACAAGCGCCTCAACGCCCTCTCCCTTGGCGGCGGATACGGGTACGAATTCGCACCCGAACAAACTTTGCAGTTTGCGAGCATCTATCTCGATGCCTTTGGCTGCCGCCTCGTCCTGCATATTGAGCGCGACCACTACGGGCTTGCCCAATTCCAACAGCTGTGTGGTAAGCAGCAGATTGCGTTCGGGGTTGGTGGAGTCGACAACATTCACAATGACGTTTGCCTCGGCTGTTTTCAGATAGTCGGACGTTATCTGTTCCTCCGGAGTGAATGGCGTCAGCGAATAGCACCCCGGAGTATCGGCGATATCGAGTTCTCGCGCGTATACGCACGCGCCGCTTTTGCGTTCCACGGTCACTCCGGGCCAATTTCCTACTTTTTGATTGCTGCCGGTAAGCAGGTTGAACAGCGTGGTTTTGCCGCTGTTGGGATTGCCCGCAAGCGCGACGACGACGCGATCGTGCGCGGTATATTTATTTCTATTATATATATTGCTTTTCATATCCTTATTTATAGTGGCTTTTCGTCATTTATAGCGGCTTTTTGCCAATGGCGGGAGGTTTATCATATTCCTTGTCGGTCACGAATATCTTGTCGGCGGTTTCTTTGCGCAGGCACAGCCTGTATCCGCGCAGCGATATCTCCATCGGATCTCCGAACGGGGCGACGCGCAATACCGTGATTGCGACGTTTTCCGTCAGTCCGAGTTCGGCAAGCCGTTGAGCCGCCTGCAAAGAGGACACCTCGGTAACGGTGCAGCTATGACCCGCTCCGACGTCCGTCAGCGTCTTGCGAAAAAAATTATCTTCTCTTGCTTGCAATTTGTTTGACATTTTCCGTTGACCCGTAGTATAATATGAATACTTTTCGCTCAATAGAGCGTTTTTTATTGAACCGAACGGTCGAAGATATCGGCTGCTCGGCGAGAAAACGCGTTGAGGAAAGCAAAATATCATATCGGAGCCGTCGGGTTTACTGTAAGGGAGCATTTTGTCGGGTTGACTTTCTCGCAAAAAGCTCAAAAAACTTATAAAAAGTTGTTGAAAACAGTTGACACCCATTGTTGGCTGTGGTATGATTAGTAGGCTGTTGATTAGACAGCGCCGCTGTTTTGCGGCAGAAAGGAACATTGACAACTGCATAGAACAATATAAGTTTAGAGTAAAATCAAATATTAATCGAGTGTTAATATGCAATAAATCTAACGATTTTTGCTGCAATAACGCAGAGTTAATAAGAGTTAATTATTCAAGGATCTAACATTGACGTAATTATACGATCAAGCTACGAAGAGCGTAT
>CANQNJ010000054.1 GCA_947625185.1 uncultured Clostridia bacterium | reverse complement strand
AATTCTTCAAGGAAGACGGCAGTTTGTCCTACCTTGCGGCTTACAATTTCAGCGGACTTCCTCTTGTTAAAAAGAGTCTGTACGAACAATGCAAGCAGCAGCCGCAAACGGGCAGTACCCTGTGGACGACAACCTACAATACCTCTCTTGAAACAAGCGCAAGTTGGGGACCTTTCAAACTTACATATTTCCAAGCGGGCAGACAATTCGAACTTTCCCGCAATGAAAATTGGTACGGTTACTCTCTCGAAGAAAACAAGGGACTGTACCCCGTGGACAAGATCGTAACGCAAGTTATCGAAAAAGAAGCTTCGCAACAAATGGCTTTCTGGAAGGGCGAAGTGGACAGTCTCGGCATCAGCGTAACAATTGCCGACGATTACAAAAACTCTCCCTATGCTATCTTCTCACCGCGTATTGCCACGTTCGGCATACAGGTGTTGGGCAACCTCGAAGCGTTGAAGAACAGCGGTCGCAACAACGGCATACTTGCCATAAAGGAATTCCGCGAGGCAATGAGTTTGAGTCTGGACAGAGACGAATACAACCGTCAACTCTCCACCGCAAACCAAACCTGCTTGGGACTTATCGGCGAGGACTACTACTACGACGTTGAAAACGGCGGAGTGTACCGTTTCACCGATCAAGGCAAGGCCGCGTTGCTACGCACCTACGGCTTTACGCAAAACGATGAAGGCAAGTGGGTAGACACTGCCGCAAACAGAGTGTATGCCACTATCGACGATGCAGTAGACGCAATGACGGGCGTCAACATGACGCTTGCAAAGCAATTGGTAAACGAGGCTTACGACGAACTCGTTGCTAACGCCGCTACTTACGGTTACGACTCGTCCAAAAAGATACAGATACAGTATGGCGCGAGCGAACCCAGCGAAAGCGCGGACAGAACGTTGAGATTTTTGAGCGATTGGATATCCAACCTTGTTTCCGGCACGAAGTTGGAAGGCAAGGTCGAGGTGGTTATGAGAACAGACCTCGGCGAAGAATGGGCGGATAAATATCAGCAAGGCGAGTACGAAATCAGCACCAGCGGTATCGGTAACGCTCCCTTCGATCCCTTCTATCTGATCGTTGCGCATATGGGCAATATGCCCGAGGCGGGAAGCGTATCCTATCACCCCTATTGGGACGTCACGAAAGAACAGATGACGCTTACTATCCCCTCGGTGGAGGGTAGCAACTATGCCAAGAAGGGCGAAGAAGTCACTATGACTCTCGACGATTGGTATCATTGTCTCAACGGCGCTTCCGACGCACAATACAATTGGGGCGCAGGCTTTGCTCCGACAGAGGTTCGCCTTGAAATACTTGCAAACTTGGAAGAGTACATACTCGGTCAATACTACACGTTGCCCACCAGTCGCGGTATGACAAGCGCGCTCGGTTCGGCAAAATGGAGTTATATCACAAAGACGTACAACACAATGATGGGCTTTGGCGGATTGAAGTATATAACGTTCAACTACGCCGATGACGAATGGGCTGCATTTGTTCAGATGTACGGCGGAGACCTGAGCAACTTCTACAAGGGCTAAGTCTGTCAGTCAGTAAAATTGCACTTGTTAGCGAGGGTGCGCTTGCACCCTCGCTATTCAAGTACTAACAAGGAGAAACTACTATGTATATGTTCAAGTATGTGCTGAAACGTCTGGGGTTGATGTTGCTTTGTTTCGCCGTAATTATGATAATGTGCTTTGTGCTTATCAAAATGTTGCCGATAGTGGTAACGGGCAGTTTCGGTGTGGACAAAAACATTCAATACCGCAAGTTGGAGGCTCGCGGCTACATAACTAATTTGCAGTGGGAAGGCGATAATATCGTCGGATTTGACAAGGTGCCTATCCTTCAACAACTCGGATTGTATTTGAAGCGCATATTTTTGGAGGGAGACTTCGGCATCGGCACAACTATGCCTCAGTACGAGGGACAACCGGTATGGGATACTTTTGTGTCGAGACTTCCGCCTACGGTATTGATAAACATCTATTCCACGATTATCGGCGTACCTATCGGTTTGGGTTTGGGTATTCTTGCCGCGCTCAAAAAGAACACTTGGATAGATCACGTCATCAGCACGGGCGTAATAGTGCTTATTTCCGTTCCGTCCATTGTGTATGCGTTGTTGATACTGTACGTTCTTTGTTTCAAATGGCAGCTGTTTCCGTTGCGTATGGACGCGGGCACGGACTATTTGAGTTGGTCGATGTTCAAGAGTATGATGCCGGCAACGCTGTCGCTGTGTTTGGGCAGCATAGCCGGGTACGCACGATTTACTCGCGCAGAACTCACCGAAGTGCTTACAAGCGAATTTATGTTGCTTGCGCGCACAAAAGGACTCACTCGCGGTCAGGCAACGGTACGTCACGCTTTGCGCAACAGCATGGTGCCTATTTTTCCAAGCATTTTGTCGGAGTTTATTGCGGTGCTGTCCGGCTCGCTCATCATCGAGCAGATGTTTTCTATCCCCGGGGTGGGCAGACTGTATCTTGACGCAATCAACGCAAAGGACTACGACTTCTTTATGCTGCTGTCCGGTTTCTACTGCTTGGTAGGCTTGGCTGCGGGAATAATCGTAGACATAAGTTACGGATTTATCGATCCGCGTATCAGAATGGGGGCGAGATAATATGGAAAATATCAAAGACATACCCCAAGAAAAATTTACGTTTGTGGGAGACAAGAATTTATCTCACGACATCAAGTTGGAAACCAAACCGCGCAGTTACCTGCGCGACGCATTCAGTCGCTTTTGCAAAAACAAAGGCTCTGTCGTTGCGGCGATCGTGATAATCGTTTTGGTTTTGTTCGCAATAATAACTCCCTGGTGCACGCCCTACGACGTGTCTACCGAGGATATCAATTTCGCCTTTGCGCTGCCCAAATTGCATTTGTTGGAAAATACGAACTTTTGGGACGGTTGCAGAGAAAAAACCGACGGTTTCAACAACTTTATCTATTACTATGCAATGAGTACGGAGTTGAACGATGCCAAAGAGGGAAACGGCGGACACAACGCCATAAAAAACGAACAATACGACATTACCGAAGACGGTTTGTATGTATATCGTCTGGATTCTTACCACTCCAACGGTACGCAATACAAAAAAATGTCCGTCCAAGACTACGAATTGTTACAGCAATATCAAAACGAAACGAGAAATCAAGTAATTTACCCGACTATCCGTACGAGCGATCGTCCCAAGGCAACGCAGGACAACGGCAACGCCAACTACTACTTCAAGACGCGCATGGTAAACAACAAGACGGAAGTGGTGCTTGATGCCCACGGCAACGTCATACCTGTTTATTGGCAGGACGTCAAGGAAAATATAGACGACGGTTACCACTCGCTTCGTATAGAGGGACAAGACGGCATAGAAAAAGACGGACAGGTGTATTACAACGTTTACGCACGCTATGTTTCCGGCGGAGACGTCGAGGTGCGCGTCAATTACTATGAATACTACATCTTTCAGCACACATACGTTTTGAAAGACGGTATCACCGAGCCTTACTTCATACTCGGCGCGACCAATTCCGGCAGAGACATACTAACGAATCTTTCCAGCGGTGCACGGTTCAGCTTTTTGTTTGCAATTGCAATTGCAACGGTCAATATGCTCATCGGCGCTATATGGGGAGCGATTTCCGGCTACTACGGCGGACTGATCGACCTCACAATGGAACGTATAACGGACATATTGAGCGCCGTACCGATGATGATCGTCATCACCTTGCTCAAATACCATATGGAAGAGACAAGTCAGATACTGATACTGTTCCTTGCGTTTATCGCAACGGGGTGGATAGGTATGTCGTCTACGGTACGTATGCAGTTCTACCGCTTCAAAAACCAAGAATATGTGTTGGCGTCGCGAACGTTGGGCGCAAATGACTTCCGCGTTATGTTCAAGCATATTTTTCCCAACAGTCTCGGTACTTTGGTGACAAGTTGCGCGTTGGTTATTCCGAGTATGATTTTCTCCGAAACAAGTCTGACGTATCTTGGCATAATCAGTCTGACATCGGGCAATATAACCAGCGTGGGTACGCTTATTGCCGCAGGACAACCGTTTTTGACGACTTATCCGCACATTGTCGCGTTTCCGTCTGTATTCCTTGCGCTGTTGATGCTGAGTTTCAACCTGTTCGGCAACGGTTTGCGGGACGCGTTCAATCCGACGTTGAGAGGAAGCGAGGGATAAGCTATGGAAAAGAAGTTAGAAGTAAAGAACTTAGTCATATCTTTCCGTACGGACGCGGGCAAGGTGCAGGCGGTGCGGGACATCAGCTTTGACCTGTACAAGGGCGAGACTCTCGCCATCGTCGGCGAGTCGGGCAGCGGCAAGTCCGTTACCAACCGCGCCGTTATGGGCATACTTGCCGGCAACGGTATGATAGAGGGCGGCGAGATAATATACGACGGTCAGGATCTCGTGCAGATAAGCGAAGAGGACTTTCACAAGCTGCGCGGAGACAAGATCGCGATGATATTTCAGGACCCGTTATCCAGCCTCAACCCCATTATGCGCGTAGGCAAACAGCTTACGGAAGCTATGTTGCTCAAAGGACGGGCAAGTCAGCGCAACGCGCGCAAGTTATTCAACGACAAGCTGCACCGTCTCAACGTCGCTATGGACGCCGTTGCGGAGGGCAACTCCGCCAAGGTAACGGAAAATAACGACAAATGCAAGACGTTCGATACGTTTTGCGTCAAGAGTACGAGATTGGAGAGTGCATACAACGAGATATTCCGCGCCGCGGTAGAACTCAAATTGGACGTGGACGACTGCGTATTTCTGCTTTCCAAGAAGCAGCACGTGGACGTCAAGGCGAGGACGGCTCACTTCGTCAACAGGATAAACGATACCGTTCATCCGGATATCGTAGTCAGAAACGACGAATTAAACGAGTTGCTCAACCGTTTGACGGAGTCGGCAAACGATCCCGCGTTGAAAGAACACGATACGGGCGCGCAGTTGGCGATAGATACGGTTGTGCCCCTGTTGGAGCGTTTGAGCGAGATATTGGACAAGGCGACCAACCGACCCAAGCCCAACTACTTTACGCTTGGGTACTACATGCTCAAAAATCCCGACGCCAATCTGGACGATATGCCCATAGACGAACTTACGGAGATGACCAGACGCTATCTGGACGACAACTTTATGTTGGACTTCATCTCCGAGGGCGCAAAAGGGTTGAAGTATTCGCACGACAACAGTATCGCCGCCAAGAAGGATTTGCTTGCGGAAACAGAAGAAGCGTTGGAATACTTCCGCAACGACACATTGGATAAAAAGAAGGCTTTTGATTACGCCAAGTCCGTCTCCAAGAAGGTGGACGGCGCGATAGACCGCCTTGAAACGGTCAAGAACAGCACGCAGTACACGTTCCGCAGCAGTATATTGTCCGCGCTTAACAAGTACTTTACGGGGCTGTCGCGCAATCCCAAGGAACAGAAACGTTTCGACAAGCAAACCGCCAAGAGGGACGCATTGATCGCCAAGGGAAAAACGCCCGATTGGAAGGTCGTCCCCGCGGCTTTGTTCGATGTGGAATTGGGCAGAAAGAATATTCGCGCCGTGTTGCACAATCTGAGGGCGAGCTTGCGCAAGGACATCGCCGACGACGCCGATTACAACGCGGAGAGCCGTATGGTGACGTTGATAGACTATCTCAAAGAACAGGCGTCGGCATTTGTGTACAAGGTCACTCCCAAGATGGCTAAGGCAAAGGCGCTTAAATTGTTGGAAGAGGTGGGCATACCCGAACCGGCGATTCGTTACAAGCAGTATCCGTTTGAGTTCAGCGGCGGAATGAGGCAGCGTATAGTTATAGCGATAGCATTGGCAGCCAATCCCGATATCCTCATTTGCGACGAACCGACTACGGCGTTGGACGTTACGATACAGGCGCAGATATTGGAGTTGATCAACAGGATCAAGGCGGAGAGACACTTGTCGGTAATATTCATCACTCACAATCTGGGCGTCGTAGCCAATATGGCGGATAGAATAGCGGTGATGTACGCGGGCAAGATAGTGGAGTACGGCACGGCAGAGGACGTATTTTACGACCCCAGGCACCCCTATACCTGGGCGCTGTTGAGCAGTATGCCGGATCTTGACACCAAGGAGAAGTTGGAAGCCATCCCCGGAACGCCGCCCAATATGATCTTTCCGCCGAAGGGAGACGCGTTCGCCGCAAGAAACAAATACGCAATGGAGATAGATTTCGAAGAACAACCGCCGATGTTCCGTATAAGCGACACGCATTATGCGGCAACCTGGCTGTTGCACCCCAAGGCACCTCGCGTCGAGCCGCCTAAGATCGTGACCGACCGTATCGAGAGAATGAAAAAGAAGGAGGCGGATGCGAAATGAGCAACCATCAACTCAACGAGCGTGAGACCGCGCAGGTCTCCGCGACCAACTCTGTCGGCGTCGTCGGCGAGAGAGAAGTATTGCTGAGCGTCCGTCACCTCGAACAGTTTTTCAAGATGGGTAGGCAGCAATTGAAGGCGGTAAACGACGTATCGTTTGATATCTACAAGGGCGAGGTTTTCGGACTTGTGGGCGAGAGCGGCTGCGGCAAGACGACTACCGGACGCAGCATAATACGTCTGTACGACATCACGGGCGGCAGCGTGTATTTCAAAGGAACGCGCATAGCCGCAGGTACCCGCCGTTACAAGGAAGCTATCGGGGCTGCGGCAAAGGAACTTAAAGCGCAGACTTCCGAGTTGAGAGCGCAAGCGGAGAAGAAGAAGGAGGGCGTCGGCTCGGAAGAACAACTTGCAATAGACGCCGAATGCAACGCGCGTATAGAGGAATGCAAACAAAAGTACGACGCTGTCGTGCGCGAACAGCGTGCTGAGATACGCAAAGCCAAGTTCGATCATAAGTATTGCAACCGAGAATATGCGAGAGCGCAGCAGAAAGCTGTGGACGACGAATATCTCCCCAAGATAGACGCCGCCGCTACGGAAGAAGAAAAAGCCGCGTTGACCGCCGAATACCGCAAGGCAAGACGACTTGCCGGCAAGGACAGGATCACCAATAAGATACAGATGATCTTTCAGGACCCCATAGCTTCGCTCGATCCGCGTATGACCGTACGCGAAATAATTGCGGAAGGGTTGGCGATACGTGGTATCAAAGACAAGAAGATCGTCGACGAGAAAGTGTACAAAGTATTGGATATGGTGGGATTGGTGCCGGAACACGCCGGCAGATATCCGCACGAGTTCAGCGGAGGACAACGTCAACGCATAGGCATCGCGCGGGCGATAGTTCTCAATCCGGAATTGATCATAGCCGATGAACCGATAAGCGCATTGGACGTTTCCATACAGGCGCAGGTGATCAATCTGCTTAACGATCTGCGCGACAGGCTCGGATTGACCATTCTGTTCATCGCTCACGATCTCAGCGTAGTCAAGTATTTCAGCGACAGGATAGCGGTAATGTACTTCGGCAATCTCGTGGAGTTGACCACGAGCGACGAACTGTTTGCGCATCCGTTGCACCCGTATACCAAGAGCTTGCTGTCCGCCATACCCGTCCCCGACCCCCATTACGAGAAACAGCGCAAGAGGATAACGTACAATCCCATCGCGTCTCACGATTACAGCGTGGACAAACCGAGCTTGCGCGAGATAGCGCCGGGACATTTTGTTCACTGCAACGACGCGGAATTTGCACAGTATCTCGAAGAACTCAAAGGTTAACGGTCCGCCGTTCGTCTGTGCGCGGCGTACGGCTCGGTCCGCCGCAAGGCTCCTCGCTTGTCGGGGAGCTTTTGCGTATGGCGTATCGGACGCTTGACTGTTAATTAAACTAATTGTATAATATTATTATTTTATAACCTTAAAATTGATTTGCCCGTTTTGCCTACTCTCGATCGGAACAGTAGGAACGTCTGTCGGCGAAACGCGGCATACCATGTGCCGTCGCAACGGCGACCGTTTGAACAGGACGAATGGAGAATATGGCAAAAGAAACTCAACAATCGGATAACGGCGAACTCGCCGAACAAGCAGAACAGACTTCGGGCGCAGACGCGGCTTCGGAGACGACCCGACAAACCGCCGCGCCGACCGACGTCAAGGAGAAATCCCGACGTTGGTTGCCGTATGTTATCGCGGCGGGTGTTCTCGCCGTCCTTACGCT
>CANQNJ010000053.1 GCA_947625185.1 uncultured Clostridia bacterium | reverse complement strand
CGGCTCTCCGGATTTATCCAAGATAAGCGTCGGCGCCGTCTACTCCAACAAGGACAGCCGCGAGGTCACGGGTTGGACGTTATCGGATATAGATACGTCCGTACCGGGCGTCAAGACAGTGACTGTCACCTATACCGAGGACGGCGTAACAGTGACGGATACCTTTACCGTCAACGTCGTCAAGCCGCAATTGAATGCGATAGAAGTAAGCTATTCGGGCGGCGACCTGTTCATCGGCGACGAATTGGACGAAAGCAAAATCACCGTCACCGCAAAGTACACGGACGGCAGCAGCAATACTGTTACGGGTTGGACGTTCGACTTCGACAATGAGACGGCTGGAACCAAGACAGTAACTGTCACCTACACCGAGGACGGTGTAACCGCAACGGATACCTTTACCGTCAACGTTGCCGCGGCAAAACTTGTGCGCATAGAAGCCTTGTATACGGGCGACGATGTGTTTGTCGGGGATCCCGTCAACAAAGAGGACATACGCGTAACCGCATACTATGAGGACGGCGAGACGCACGAGGTGACGAACTTTACATTTTCGCCTGTCAGTTTCGACGAAGCGGGAGAGCATACCGTCACCGTCAGTTACGTTTCGGGCAGCGAGACGGTTACTGCGGAGTTGACCGTGAGATTTATCCCGTTGGTCCCGCAGTCGTTGAGCGTTTTGCCCGCTTCGGCAATAATCGTCGATTACAGAGATGATATCGAGATAGATCCCGCTTGCGTAACCGTAACGATATTGTATACAAACGACACAAGCATGTCGGCAAGCGGTTTTGAAATAACGGACATCGAGACTTTGCGCGGTCAACAGGAAAAAGACGGTATCGACCACGGCACATTTGTCGTATCCTACACGGAGAACGGCGTCACTCTGCGTTCCGAGCCGATAGCGTTTCGCATTCGCGGTCATCTCGTCTCTATGGAGGCGGAGTACACGGGCGGCGACGTATATGTCGGGCAGACCATAGACAAGCAGGACATACATTTCATCGCCCGTTACGACAATGGCGCGTATATCGACAGTGCTGCCGTAGCCAACTTGTCCTATACCGTTATTCTCGTAAGTTTTGACACGGCGGGCACACACACCGTCACGGTGACGTTCGAATTCGACGGGCGTTTGCTTACGGGCAAGGGCGAAGCCACCTTCCAATTGGAAGTGTTGCCTATCCTGTTGGAGAGTATCACGGCGGAGTACACGGGCGGCGAGGTGGAACTTAACGCGCAGCCGGACTACGCCAAACTTGTCGTCACCGCTCATTACAACACGGGCGAAAGCAAGATAGTCAACAACGTCAATCGAGGCACGATAGACAGCAGTACCCCCGGCGAAAAGGATTGGGAGATATCCTATACCGAAAACGACATAACCAAGTCGTGCATTGTCAAAATCACGGTGGCGGAACCGAAAAGTACAACCGTCGCCGATATGTCTATCAATTTCATAAATCTCGGCAGTAACAGTGGAGACAGCATATATATTAAGGCGGGCGACACCGATATTTTGATAGATGCAGGTGCGGTCGCAAGCGATGCTAGGGTGATAAAAAATTATGTCGATAAATATTGCGAAGACAACACTTTGGAATTTGTTATCGCTACGCACGCAGATCAGGATCATATTGCCGCTTTTGTCGGGACAAATTCGGTTCCGGGGATTCTGGACTCTTATGAATGTGAAAATATAATTCGTTTTGCAAAGACCGATAAAAATACGGATATACGCAAGAACTTCCTTGCCAAGTGCGAAACGAAAAAGGAAGAAGGCTCCAATGTGTTCACAGCATGGGAATGTTACAACAACGAGAATGACGCCAAACGTGTTTACGATATTGCGGACGGTATAACAATGGAAATTCTATATCAAAGATTTTACGAAGATTCTTCGTCTGATGAAAACAATTATTCCGTTTGCGTTCTGTTTACACAAGGCGATAATCATTACTTGTTTACCGGCGATTTGGAAAAAGCAGGCGAAGAATCATTGGTGGCAGAAAATCCGAATTTGCCGGAAGTGGAACTTTTCAAGGCGGGACATCACGGTTCTGCGACTTCCAGCAATACAGTGTTGCTCAATGTAATCAAACCTCGGTATGTTGTTGCGAGTTGTGCCGCGGGAGATAAATATGATTTTCCCAGACAAGATTTTATCAATCGCGTTGCGCCTTTTACCAATAACGTTTATGTGACCGGAATTAAAACAGCAGGATATGTTATGAACGGCGATGTCGTTTTCAGCTGCATAGACGGAGTAATCTCGGTTCGGGGTTCCAACAACAACACCAAGCTCAAAGATACCGCGTGGTTTAAGGCTAATCGCGTTACGCCTCTCGCGTGGAGTTGACTATTGCAATTGCGGCTCGGTCAATGACTTCGTCTCCGACTATTATGTCAGATAATCAGCATAACATTCAGGATACAGTTACTATATTCGGCAAAAGCACCTCGCTGACGAAACGTCGGTTCAGGGCGCTTTGCATTTGTCTTGCTATCCTGCTTATTGCGGCCATTGTCGCCGTTGCCGTCGCGGGATATTATCTCGGTTGGTTGGGCGGCGTATATGCGCTGCACAATTACGACCGCAGGTTGTACGATATCGGGGCTATCGCCGAAGAGCAACTGTCGATACATTTTTTGCAGATGTACCGCAATAACGGCGATTGCGTGTATATCAAGGCGGGCGATACCGACGTTTTGATAGACTCCGGCGCGGGGAGTAATTATGCCGCGACGCTTACGCAATATCTGGACAGATTTTGTACCGACGGAAGGATAGAGTACGTTGTGGTTACTCACGGCGACGCGGACCATATTGCGGGTTTTGTCGGCACGTCCTCCGCGAAGGGAGTGTTCGATAAATACGTCTGCGATACGATAATTCAATTTCCGCGGCACGAACCCAACGGAGAATTGTTCAAAATGTTTGCCGCCAAGCGGGACGAAGAGGTTTCCGACGGCGCCAAATGTTATACCGCATTGGAATGCGTCAAGGGTCTCCGCGGCGCGCAGCGCGTGTACGATCTGGGCAACGGCGTGACGATGGAGATACTGTATCAGGAATTTTACGAGAAGCCCTCCTCGGAAGAGAACAATTATTCCGTATGTTTGCTTATCCGACAGGGCGACAACAAGTATCTGTTTACGGGAGATCTCGAAACGGAGGGAGAAGCGTCGCTTATCGCCTGCAATCCCGATTTGACAGACGTAACGCTGTACAAGGCGGGACATCACGGCTCCGTCAATGCTTCGAGCGCGGCATTGCTGAGGCAGATCCGTCCGCAATACGTTTGCGTTTGCTGCATTGCGGGCAGCGTAGAGTACACGCAGAAGGCTTTGAGAACTTTTCCGACGCAGAGCTTTATCGATCGCGTCGCCCTCTATACGGACAATGTGTACGTCACCAATTACGCGCGGACGGAGATGGACGAGGACACGGGTCATTACGAAAATGTTCGTTTCGGCGCGATCAACGGCGACATAGTGTTCGCTTGCACGGACGACGAAGTGACGATGTATTTTTCCGAAAGCGACAGCAAACTTAAAGATACGGATTGGTTCGGGGAGAACAGACAGCTTCCCGAGCAGTGGAGTGACTGATGATAACTTTTTCTTTTTGGGGGACTTCTCACGGCGAGGGATACGGCGGCGAGATATGCGGTCTGCCCGACGGCTTTTCTTTTTCGGCGGAGTATGTAAACCGACAGCTTGCCCTGCGTAAACGGGGTTACGGCAGAAGCGGCAGACAGACTTTCGACGATATCGTGCAATTTGACGGATACGTCGGCGACAGAATATTCGTCAACGGCAAGCTGCGCTTTTGGGTGGCAAATAGGTCGGTAGAGCGGCGCGGCGATATCACGGCATTGCGCAGCGGACATTGCGACGTGGTGGGCAAGGCTCGCTTTCCCGATATGACCGTTCGGCAGATCGCCGAGCAGGCAAGCGCTCGCAACAGCGTGTGTTACGTTGTGTTGGGCGCCATATGTAAGCAGCTGCTTGCCGGCGACAATATATACACATACAGCTACACGGAGAAGATCGGCGGTATAGCCTCGCGCAACCATTATCGCTTCGGCATATCGGAAAACGAACCCCATTTCGCTATTTTGCGTTGTCCGTGCCGTTATGCGACGGGGCTTATGCAGGCGGCGATAGACGACGCGCGGCAATCCGGCAACAGCTTGGGCGGCATTACGGCGGTGGGCGCGACGGGCGTGCCTATGGGCGTGGGAGAGATAGCTCCGTACGTCGACAGATTGGACGCCGTCATTGCGGCTAACTTGATGGGTATTCCGTCGGTAAAGGGAGTAAGTTTCGGGATAGGAGACAAGTACGCTTCGTCGGACGGGATCGCCGCTCACGACGAATTGACGGTAGCAGACGGCAAGATAGTATACGCCACCGACAAATGCGGCGGCATTGTGTCCGGCATTACAACGGGACAGGACATTCTGTGTCATCTCACGGTCAAGCCCGTCCCTACGATAAAGGGCGTTACGACGGTGGACAGTTCTACTTTGGAAGTCGTTCCGCAGCATTTCGAGCGCGCCGACACATGCGTGGTGCCCAATGTCGGTATAATCGCGGAGAATATTCTGGCATACGTCATTGCCAATCAAATGCTCAAACAAGGTGTATTGCAATGAACGAGGTGCTTTTCGGTAAATTCGATATCGCCGATTACGGCGAATGTCTCATAGTTACGGACGCGCATATAGCGCGGCTGTACGGCATATCGGGCGACAATGTTTTTTTGTTGCCGCGCGGCGAAGAGGCGAAAGATTTTGCCAATGTGCGCGCTCTGTGCAGTTGGTTTCTTGCCAAACGCCTGTCGCCGCAAGGACGCGTTGTAGCCGTAGGCGGCGGCAGTATAGGGGATACGGTCGGCTTTGCTTGCAGCATATTCAAGCGCGGCGTAAAGCTGCTGCACGTTCCTACGACGCTTGTGGCAATGACGGACAGCGCTATCGGCGGCAAGACCGCGATAGATCTCGACGGAGTCAAGAACGCCGTCGGCACATACTGTTTCGCCGATACGCTTGTGGACGTCGGCTTCCTCGATACTCTGGACTGCGAGCAAATGGCAAGCGGCAGAGGAGAAATATTCAAGTATCGTATGCTCAGCGACAGGATAGACGGCGTGTATAACGGCGGCAAGTGCGATATGGCGGATATCGTAGAGGCTTGCGCTCGTTACAAGTCGGAAGTGTGCGCGGAGGACCCTTATTGCGGCGGCGCGCGCAACAAGCTTAATTTCGGTCACACATTGGGACACGCAATGGAACTGACTTTGTCGTTGCCCCACGGCATAGCCGTCGCAAACGGAATGTATTACGAGACGGAACTCGCCCGCAAGTTGGGACTGTGTTCCGCCCGTTATGCCGCCAAGTGGCGCAGCGAAATAGGCGATAATTTCAAAATATACCCCTTTACGGAGCCGATGTTTGCGCTTACGCTGAACGATAAGAAGAACGGCACGGACGGTCGCGTCGCCTTTGCGTTGCCCGCAAGTTTCGATACGGTAAGGGTGACGCTTGCCGATGTTGTGAAATTACTCGCTTGATAAAGCAACCCGCCGATAAAGCAAGACGTTTGAGGCGAGTCTATCGCGCATTGTGTATGAGGTGATCTTTGATTGCATTTAACGACAAATTCCATCTGACGTCCGACGTGCGTTGCAGCGACAAATCTTTGACGCATCGCGCGTTCATCGTCGCGGCGATCGCGGACGGCGTAAGTCACATAGACAATATCTCCGTTTCGCGTGATATCCTCGCTACGATAGAGGCATTGCGCGCGCTCGGCGCGGTTATCGAGCTGAACGGAAACCGTGCGACGGTTACACCCATACGCGAGGTACCGAGCGAAGAGGTGTCCGTATTCTGCGGCGGCAGCGGCACGACGGCGCGCCTTATTGCGGGTTTGACGGCGGGCATAGGCGCAAAAGCGAGATTTTTCGGCGACGCCTCCCTTTCCGCACGCCCTATGCAGCGTATAGTCGAACCGTTGCGTGCGCTTGGCGCGGATATCGTATTTGAACGGGGGTGTTTGTTTGTATGTCGCGGAGGCAGTCTCCGCGGAGCGGATTGGCAAGCGCGTGTAAACAGCGCGCAGGTCAAGAGCGCGGTCGTGCTTGCGGGATTGTTCGCCGAGGGTACGACCCGTTATGAAGAGAAAATGCCCACGCGAGATCATACGGAGATAATGCTCGACGCGCTCGGCGCGAACGTTCATACCGACGGCGGCGCAGTCGTCGTGCGCAAGAGCCGTCCGCGTTCATTCGATACCGTTCTGCCCAACGATCCGTCGGCAGTTGCGTATTCCGTTGCACTTGCTTTGCTCAAAGGCAAGCAAGCTGTTTTCGTTGACGTTCTGCTCAATCCGACGCGGCTCGGCTTTTACGACGTGCTTAAACGCAGCGGCGCGGATATCTCGTTTACGCATTTGCGTACCGTAATGGGGGAGCGTATCGGTGATATAACCGTCAACGGCGGTACGCTAAGCCCCTTTGACGTTTCGGAAGAAGAGGTTGTGCGCGGTATCGACGAAGTGCCGTTGCTTGCGGCAATGTCCTTTTTTATAAAGGGCAAGCATACTTTCAGAGGGGTGGCGGAACTTGCGCACAAGGAGTGCAACCGTATCGACGCCGTCATTCGACTTGCGGCAATTTGCCGTCAAAGCGCGTCCTTCGACGGAGCCGACCTTACCGTGACGAGCTGCGGCAACGTACCCCGCGGACGCAGATTTCCCACTTTCGGCGATCACCGCATAGCGATGTGCGGCACGGTACTCTCTGTTGCGTCGGGGTGCGGTTGTATCGACGACGCTCCTTTCGACGTATCTCATCCCGATTTTCTTTCCGCATTGGGCATTTCGCCTTTGAGGTTGGGACTTATAGGCTCTTGCGCAGAGAGCGTTTCGCCGCGCTTGCAGACATATCTTGCTATGCAGGCGGGAGTGTGTTGCAGTTACGTTACCGTAACTTTGAACGAGGACGCGTCGGATGCGCAGCTGTCCGAAATCATCGACCGCTTTGATGGGCTTAACGTAACTATGCCTTTCAAGACGCGCGTGGCGAAGTTGTTGCACGCCGACGTACCGTCCGTCAATACGGTAGGCAAAGGGATATCTCCCTGTTCTACGGACGGTTACGGATTGATACATTCTTTGATGAGGCGAGGCGTGCGGTTTGCAGACAGTCCCCTTTGGATAGTGGGCGCCGGTGGCGCCGCGGAAGCCTGCATACGGGAGCTGCTCGGTTACGGCTGCAAGCTGCAAATCCTCAACAGAACAGCGGCAAACGCCCGTGCTTTGCGCGACAAGTACGATCTGCCGGAGCGCGTCGCCGATCCCGTCGGGGTGCTTACGTTTATACCGGAGTGCGACTTCGAGAAATCGTTGATATTGCCCGACAGCTGTCGCTTCGTATTTATTGCGGCGTATAAGGGTTACAGCAATATTCGGGCGCAGGCGCGTTCGCGCGGCATTGCGGTAGTGGACGGCTTGGAAATGAACTATGCTCAGGGAGCGGCGAGCTTTTCGCTGTGGACGGGTACTCCCGTACAGGACGACTACGAGGGATATCTGCAATATGTCGGAGAATTTGATTACATTTGACGGACTATGAAAATACTTTTACTTAACGGAGTCAATCTCAATATGTTGGGGCGCAGAGATTCCGCGCTTTACGGCACGGAAACCCTTGCGCAATTGGAGAACAGAATCGTCGCTTATGCCCGTGAACGCGGCGCGACGGTTGTATGCCTTCACAGCAACAGCGAGGGCGAGTTGACGGACGCGCTTCAACAAACTGATTGCGACGGAGTCGTGTTCAATGCGGGCGCGTACACTCATTACAGCTATGCTCTGCGCGACTGTATCGAGTGTATCGGGGTGCCTGTCGCAGAGGTGCATATGACGGATATCGAGCGCCGCGAGAGTTTTCGACGGACTGATGTTCTCAAAGACGTATGCGTCGCGCGATTTATGGGCAAGGGCGTCGGGAGTTATCTCGACGCGGTGGACTTTCTGATAGCCAATTACGGTAAGTAAAGCCGTCCGCCCGAATATACATAGGCGGGTTTTGAACGATCGGGATATGGATATGAGAATAATTTTGATAGGATTTGCGGCTACGGGCAAGTCCTCCGTCGGAGCATTGCTTGCCGACGGGTTGCGGTTGCGCTTTGCCGACGTGGACTCCCTTGTAGAAAACGACGCCCATATGAGCGTTGCGCAGATATTCCGACAGAAGGGCGAAGATTATTTCCGCGCGTTGGAGAGCGACGCGTTGCGCCGACTTACGGATATAGACGGTATTGTCGTCGCTTGCGGCGGCGGCAGCGTTTTGTCGGACGACTTTGCTCGGTTTGCGGAGGGGAGTACCGTTATATGGTTGACTGCGGACGCAAATACGGTTAAATCGAGACTGTGCGGCGGCAGACCGCTATTCGACGGACTGTCGACGGAAGAACTGTCACGGCGTATCGCCGAACGCGAGCGGATATACCGACGTTATGCGGACGTCACGGTATCTACCGACGGACTGACGACAATTCAGACGGCGGACAAAATACGGCAAATCATTGCTTTGTGAGGAAAATCTATATTTTATTTACTTTTGCACCCCAACATTTGCCATAGAACCGCAATAACAAAGGACGCGATCTTGCGGATCGCGTCCTTT
>CANQNJ010000052.1 GCA_947625185.1 uncultured Clostridia bacterium | reverse complement strand
TGACGGCAATCTGCACTTGTATTTCTTGCCATGGTAATTCTCCTTTACTAAACTCTTCTACGCTTGGGCGGACGGCATCCGTTGTGAGCTATGGGTGACACGTCGCGAATGAGCGTAACGTCGATGTCGGCGGTTTGCAATGCGCGGATAGCGGATTCGCGTCCTTGACCGGGACCCTTGACGTACACTTCGACGGAACGTACGCCGTATACGTCCTTGGCGGTCTTGGCTGCCGTTTCGCAGGCTTGCTGAGCGGCAAATGCCGTACTCTTGCGGGAGCCGCGGAAACCGAGCGCGCCGCTGCTGCATTGCGTGAGAGCATTACCGTTGAGGTCGGTAAAAGTTACGATCGTGTTGTTGAAGGAAGCGTGAATGTGTACTTGTCCCTTGTCAACCTTGCGTATATCTCTTCTTTTCTTGACAACTTTCTTTCCTGCCATTGTTGCTTACCTCCTATTTGGCTTTCTTACCGCGAGATACGGTGCGCTTGGGTCCCTTGCGGGTGCGCGCGTTCTGCTTGGTGGACTGTCCGCGAACGGGCAATCCCTTGCGGTGACGGATACCGCGGTAGGAGCCGATTTCTATTTGTCTCTTGATGTTCATGGAAACTTCGCGTCTGAGATCGCCCTCGACGTGATAGTTCTTTTCAATACAGTCACGGATCTTGGATATGTCGTCTTCGGTAAGGTCCTTGACGCGCGTATCGGGATTGACGCCCGTCTCCGCAAGAATGTTCTTGGCGGTGGTACGTCCGATTCCGTAAATGTAGGTCAAACCGATTTCAATACGTTTTTCTCTGGGTAAATCTACACCGGAAATACGAGCCATTTGATTTTCTCCTTGTTAATGATAATTAGAGTATTAGTTTGTTATATATAGACACGGAACCGAACGGGACGAGCCTATGTGGAATGATGTCGTCCGCACTCTCTCCGTGATTGAATCCGAAGTTGCAGCAGCCGCGGCTGCCGGAACTTACTCAACAAAGCCTAACCTTGTCTTTGCTTGTGCTTGGGATATTTGGAACAAATAACCATAACCTTGCCATTGCGTTTGATAACCTTGCACTTGTCGCACATAGGTTTTACCGACGGTTTTACTTTCATTTTTTCCTCCTTGACACAGGGGTCAGACTCCGCTGTGTAGTTGATTTGAATAATTGATTGTTATTGTTGCTGCGAGACGCCCTTGGTGCGCCAAACGATCCTGCCCTTGGTGAGGTCGTACGGACTCATCTCCAACTTGACCGCGTCGCCCGGCAAGATCCTTATGGAGTGGATGCGCAGCTTGCCGGAAACGTAAGCTATCACCTCGTGATTGTTGGTGAGGCGCACGCGGAACTCCGCATTGCGCAACGCTTCGACTACTACGCCTTCTACTTCGATTACATCGTCTTTAGACATCTTGTTTCTCCTGTTGGTTCTGTTGACCGAATTGTCTCAATGCGCTTTTTACTTCGCTGTCGAATACCTTTTTGCCGGCGGTAAGTTTTGCCGCTATCGCGTCCAACCTTACACCGCTATCCGAAATATGCTTGGAGTTTTTCTTTTTGGGTCGGGCAAGCTTGCGCATGCCGCCGTCCGCAAGAAACACCGTGTTGCCTTCCGTCGCAGTGACCACAAAGTACATTCCCTTGTCGCGTCCCTGAGTGGAGAGTACAACGCTACCTATTTGAATGCCGTTCATATTCACCTACAAACTCAGTATCTCTATGCCATTAGAGGTGATGGCAATAGTATTCTCGTAGTGGGCGGCGGGTTTGCGGTCGCGGGTCTTTACCGTCCAACCGTCCTCCATCCAATCCACTTGCTCGGTGCCCATTGTAATCATGGGTTCCACCGCTATCGTCATCCCTTCGGAAAGCCTCATTCCGTGACCCGGAATGCCGAAGTTGGGGACTTCGGGGTCTTCGTGCATCTGCCTGCCGATTCCGTGACCGACAAGTTCTCTGACGACGCCGTAGCCGAAACTTTCGGCGTAAGTCTGTATTACATTGCCGAGATCGCCCAAACGCGTCTTGCCCGCCACGATACTCTGTACTCCCTTGAAGAAGCATTGCTCCGTGACGTCGATAAGTTGTTGCCGCTCCGACGAAATAAGTCCTACCGCAACGGTACGCGCCGCGTCTCCGTGCCATCCGTTGTATATGGCGCCGCAATCATAACTGACTATCTGCCCTTCGCGCAGGATCTTGCGTGCGGACGGAATACCGTGTACCACTTCGCAATCCACAGACACGCATATGCTTGCGGGAAATCCGTTGTAATGCAGAAAACTCGGCTTGGCATTCTGAGAAAGAATGTACTCATACGCCAATTTGTCGAGTTCCAACGTGGAAACTCCCGGTTTGGTATGTTCTCTCAACAGATCGAGGGTATCCCTGACTATCAGGTTAGCCCTTCGCATATAGGCTATTTGAGAGTCCGATTTGATGGTAATCATTTGCGCAAAACGTCAAGTATCCGACGATATACCGCTTCCACGCCGCCCGTGCCGTCGATATTGATCAACTTACCCTGAGCCTTGTAATACTCAATGAGGGGGAGCGTGGTCGTTTCGTATACGCGGAAACGTTCCAGAACCGTTTCTTCGCTGTCGTCCTTGCGGGTAATGAGCTTGCCGCCGCATACGGGGCAAGTATCGGAACCGCCGAGAGCGGAAACGTGAAACGTGCCGTTGCAATCGGGACAGAAACGCCGTCCCGAAAGACGAGAAACTATCGTTTGCTTGTCTACGTCGAGATTGATTGCGCAGTCCACCCGCTGAAAGCCGTCCAACGCCTTCGCCTGAACGATGGAACGCGGAAAGCCGTCGAGTATGTAGCCGTGCGCGCAATCGGGTTCGGCAAGCCTGTTCTTGACGATCTCTATCGTGATCTCGTCGGGGACAAGTCCGCCGCTGTTCAAAATGTCTTTTATTTGCAATCCCAAGGGGGTTTCTTCTTTAAGATTCTTGCGGAAGATATCCCCCGTGGAGATTTGCGGAATGTTCAGCTCGCCCGTGAGCTTTTGCGCCATAGTGCCTTTGCCGCTGCCGGGCGCGCCCAATAGAATGATGTTCATACTATCTCAAAAATCCTTTTGAATTGGAACCGAGCAAGCCCTTGTAGTGACGCATCAGTATCTGATTCTCCAATGCCTTGTTGAATTCCAACGCTACGGATACGACGATCAGCATACCTGTTGCGCTCATGCTCGAAACCAACTGCGACGCGGTGTTCATTCCCACCCAACCGGGTATGGAGAACAGTATCGAGGGGACGAAAGCGATGATTGCAAGGAATACCGCGCCCCAAAGCGTTATGCGAGAAACCACTTTGGCAAGATACTCCGCCGTTTCTCTGCCCGGACGGATACCCATTACGAAACCGCCGTTGTTCTGAATGTTACGCGAAATTTCGACGGGATTGAATTGGATCTGCGAATAGAAATACGCAAATACGAATATCAATATTGCCAAAATCACGTTGTACACTACCACGCCGCAGGCGTTGCCCGCCGTCGTCATCCAGGTCGTCCACCATTGACGGAAACCGCTGTCTTCTCTTACGAACGTCTGGATTATCATTGTGGGAAAACTCATCAGCGCGTAAGCGAATATCAAAGGCATAACGCCGCTGGCGTTGACCTTGATGGGGATGAAGGTGGATTGACCGCCGTACATCTTGTTTCCCTTGACTTGCTTTGCATATTGGACCTTGATCTTGCGTTCTGCACCGTCCACCCAGATGATGAACGTGAACACGATCACGAGTCCCGCGAGGAATATGAGCGCTTCCGCCCAATTGCCCGCCGCAAACGTCGTTGCAAGCTGTTGAGCCGCGGTGGCGATGATACCCACGAAGATGAGCAAGGAAATACCGTTGCTTACTCCGTACTCGGTGATGCGTTCGCCAATCCACATGCACAGCATGCTGCCGCCTACAAGTACCGTCACAATGTAAATACCCATTATCCATTGTCCGCCCGGCGTTGCAAAGAACTCTGCATACTGAGCGCCCAACCAAGAGGTATTTACATAATTCGAATAGTTATTTTTGAGCGTGAGGAATATGCCCACAGCGCTCACAATTGCCAATACAAGCGTTACCCAACGGGTGATCTTGTCGATTTTTTCTCTACCTTCATCGCCTTCCTTGCTCAGTCTTTCGAGAGCGGGGATTGCGACCGTCAACAACTGCACGATAATCGACGCGTTGATGTACGGGGAAATGCCGAGAGAAAAGAGAGTACCCTGACTGAGAGCGCTACCCGTAATGGAGTTGAGCAATCCGAAGATGTTCATGTTGCTGTTTTCTTCAAAAGAAATCTGCGACAGCCCGGGAACAGTAATATAACAACCCACTCTGAACAAAATGACAAAAAGGATTGTCATAAAGATTTTTTTGCGTACGTCCTTTATCTTAAAGGCATTTCTGATGGTTTCAAACATTATTCAACTACCTCTGCTACACCGCCTGCCGATTCGATAGCCTTTTTCGCCGATTCGGAAAACTTATCCGCCTTGACGGTAAGTTTTTTGGTGAGAGTTCCGTTTCCCAGAACTTTGAGTCCGTTATGTTTGCCGCCGACGATACGCTCCGCAACAAGCAAATCGCGCGTTACCACGGTGTCGTTGTCAAACACGTTGAGCTTCTCGACGTTGACCACGTCGTACTCCACTCTGAATTTATTGTTGAAACCACGCTTGGGCAAACGTCTTGCGATAGGCGTCTGTCCGCCCTCGAAACCGGGACGAACTCCGCCGCCGCTGCGCGCCCATTGACCCTTGTGGCCCTTGCCGCTCGTCTTGCCGAGACCGCTTCCGATACCTCTGCCGAGTCTCTTCTCGGATGTGGTGGCTCCGACTGCGGGTTGAATTGAATGTATTCTCATGTTAGCCTCCTACTTTACTTCTTCCACAGTGACAAGGTGCTTCACCTTGAAGATCATACCGCGAGTTGCCGCATTGTCCGGCAAAACGTTGCTCGTACGGATCTTGGTGAGTCCCAAGGCTCTTACCGTTTCCTGCTGCTCTTTGAGACAGCCGGCGGTACTCTTGACGAGAGTCACCTTTACCTGTCCCTTTGCCGGTTCGTAGGGCTTGTCTCCCTTGACGGGCTTGGGGGGAAGTTGCTTTTCAACGACGAATCTGCCGTTGATGTAGAGAGGTTGCTTTACTTCTGCTTTCTTCTTGGTAGCCATTGTACACCTCCCTAAATTTCCTCAACGCTCTTGCCGCGAAGCTGAGCGATATGCTCGCGCGTTCTGAGGCTTTTGAGACCGTTGAAGGTAGCCTTGACGCAGTTTACGGGGTTGTTGGAGCCGTAAGACTTGGTGCGTATGTCCTTGATGCCCACGGCTTCAAGCACGTTACGGACGGGACCGCCCGCGATAACGCCGGTACCGGGTTGAGCAGGCATCATCAGAACGTGACCCTTGCCGAACCTACCGATAGTCTCATGGGGGATAGTCGTATCCTTCAACGCGATATTGACCATTGCTTTCTTGGCGCGAAGATTGGCTTTCTCGATAGCCTGAGGGACTTCCGCCGCCTTAGCCATACCGATACCGACCATACCCTTGCCGTCACCGACAACGCACAATGCGCTGAATCTCATCGTGCGACCGCCCTTGACGACCTTGGTGACGCGGTTGATAGATACGGTCTTCTTGATCAGACCGTCGTCTTCCTTGACGTCTCTGTCGCGGTTGTTGCGCCTGCCGCCCTTTCTATCGGGGCGATTGTCGCGGAAATTACGCCTGGGTTGTTCGCTCTTGGGAGCTTGCTCCTGTTGCTGTTCTGTAACGACAGCTTCGACTTCTTGTACGTTTTCCATATTCGACCTCCGATTAGAATTTGAGTCCGGCTTCTCTTGCGCCGTCTGCCAATGCGGCGACTCTTCCGGTGTAGATATAGCCGCCTCTGTCAAACACCACTTCGCTCAAACCGAGTTTGAGAGCCTTGGCTGCGATATCTGCGCCGACGACCTTGGCGGCTTCCGTCTTGGACTTGCCTTCGATCTTCAACGCAAGGCTGCTGCTTGCGCACAACGTTTTGCCGTTGATATCGTCAATTACCTGAGCGTAGATATAGTTTGTGGAACGGTAAACGCAAAGACGGGGTTTGACCGAAGTTCCGAATACCTTTTTTCTTACTCTTGCGTGGCGAACTTGTCTGTCCGCATTTTTGTTCAATTTCTTTATCATAGTCTACACTCCTTACTTACCGGCCTTCTTGCCTTCTTTCAGCACAACGTTCTCCTCTTTGTAACGAACGCCGTATCCGTGATAAGGTTCGACGGGACGCTTGGCTTTGATGTTCGCAGCGATCTGTCCCACCAATTCTTTGTCTATACCGGAGACGACAACCTCCGTCTGAGAGGGGCAGCTGAAAGTAATGCCTTGGGGCGCAACCACCTCGATGGGGTGAGAATAACCGATATTCAACACAAGTTTGTTGCCGGCGACCGCCGCTTTGTAACCGACGCCGTTGATGACGAGGTTGCGGCTGAAACCTTCGCTTACTCCCTTGACCATATTGGCTGCAAGCGCTCTGTACAAGCCGTGCTTGGCTTGAACGTCGCTCGACGCTCCTTCGGGGCAGGTAAATGTGACCGTGTTTCCTTGTATCTCCACGCCGATGCATTGATCTATGCGGCGCGAGAGGGTACCCTTGGATCCCTTGACCGTCAATTCGCCGTTATCGTAATTGACGGAGACGCCTGCGGGCAGTGTGATAGGCTTTTTTCCGATTCTTGACATTGTCCTACCTCCTACCAAACGTATGCAAGCACTTCGCCGCCGAGATTGAGGTTGCGAGCGTTCTTGTCTGTCATAATGCCCTTGCTTGTGGACACGATTGCAATTCCCAAACCGTTAAGCACCTTGGGGAGTTCGCTGCTCTTGGCATAAACTCTCAGACCGGGTTTGCTGATACGTTTGAGACCTGTGATAACTCTTTCGCCTTTGTAGCCGTATTTAAGCGTGACCTTGATGATATTTTGAAGCTCATGCTCCACGATCTCATAGCTCTCGATGTAGCCTTCTTCGAGGAGGATGTCCACGATAGCCTTCTTGGTCTTGGACGCGGGGATTTCTACGTCGGCATGTTTAGCTGTGATAGCGTTTCTGATACGCGTGAGCATATCAGCGATAGGATCTGTAACAACCATTTCTGTTCCTCCTTACCAACTTGCTTTCTTTACGCCGGGGATCTCGCCCTTGTACGCCTTTTCTCTGAAACAAATTCTGCAAATGCCGTACTTTCTGAGAACAGAGTGCGGTCTGCCGCAGATAGAACAACGAGTGTATCCGCGAGTGGAATACTTGGGTGTTCTTTGCTGTTTGTTGATCATTGATTTCTTTGCCATAATTTCTTACCTCACTAAGCTCTGAAAGGCATACCCAGATATTTGAGCAGCGCTTTGCCTTCGGCGTCGGTCTTTGCCGTCGTAACGAAAGTCACGTCGAAGCCTCTCGTCTTTTCCACTTGGTCATAGACGATCTCGGGGAAGATGAGCTGTTCGCGAATGCCCAACGTGTAGTTGCCCCGACCGTCGAGATTGGTGTTAACGCCGCGGAAGTCTCTGACTCTCGGCAGCGCAATGCTTACCAATTTGTCGAAGAAGGAGTACATACGCTCGCCTCTCAGAGTTACTTTTGCTCCTACTGCCATACCCTTACGAACTTTGAAGTTGGCGACCGACAGTTTGCTGTTGGTGACGAGGGGTTTCTGACCGGAGATTGCTTTCAGTTCCTCGACGGCAAGTTGGAAAGACTTGCTGTTGTCCTTGACGTCGCCCAAACCTGCGTTCAGGACGATTTTTTCGAGACGGGGAACTTCGTTGATATTTGTATAGCCGAATTCCTTGATGAGTTGAGGAACGACGGTCTCTTTGTACAGCTTTCTCAATCTGCACTCTATGGGCTTATTTGCCGCATTTTCTTTCTTTGTAGCCATCTTATTTCTCCTTATTCTTCATCCGAATCGGATTTTTTCGATTTTCTGGTTGTAGTCTTACCCTTTGCCGTCCTTGTCTGCTTCTTCTCGGCACGGGAGTCTATCACGGCGCCGCACTTGTGGCAGCTTCTGAGATATTTGCCGTTGTCGCCGAGGACGTGGTTGACGCGGGTGGTCTGACCGCACTTGGGACAAACGAGAGCTACGTTGCTCACGTCGATGGGACGGGGTTGATCGAATTTACCGCCCTGTTCCTGTGCCGAACGTGGTTTTCTATGCTTTGTGACCAGATTGAGTCCTTCTACTACCACCCTGTGAGTCTCGGGGTTGACCACGATGACCTTGCCGCGCTTGCCGCGGCTGTCTACGTCGCCAACGATGACTTCTACGGTGTCACCGGACCTGATGTTCATACTTGCCATATCTTACCTCCTATTACAGCACTTCCGGAGCAAGGGATACGATCTTCATATAATCTTTTTCACGAAGTTCTCTTGCCACCGGCCCAAAAATACGGGTGCCTCTGGGTTGCTTTTGCTGATCGATGATAACCGCAGCGTTGTCGTCGAAACGAATGTGCGTGCCGTCCTTTCTGTTGATGCCGAACGCGCTTCTGACGATGACCGCTTTGACGACGTCGCCCTTCTTGACGACTCCGCCGGGGTTTGCGCTCTTGACGCTGGCGACGATGACGTCGCCTATATTGCCGAACTTACGCGAGGAGCCGCCAAGCACCTTGATGCACATAAGCTCTTTCGCGCCGCTGTTGTCGGCAGCTTTAAGTCTTGTTTGTACCTGAATCATTGCGCTTTCCTCCTACTTAGCCTTTTCGAC
>CANQNJ010000051.1 GCA_947625185.1 uncultured Clostridia bacterium | reverse complement strand
TTTATTTACTTTTGCACCCCAACATTTGCCATAGAACCGCAATAACAAAGGACGCGATCTTGCGGATCGCGTCCTTTTTACAAACTATGAATTATTCTGTCAGGCTGCTTTCTTTTGGTTCTTTTTGTTTTTGAACAGCTTGACTACCAAAACTACAAGCAGAGCCGCAACGAGAGCGATACTTGAAATAACGGACAGCAGCAGACCCCAATCAATGGGCGTTCTTTCTGCGGGAGCAGTTTCATCTTCATCGTTGTCGGTGTTATTGTTTGTTTCCTCGGGGACTTTGAGCATTTCGTTCCAATCATCCTCTGTGGGCAGGTTGTCGCTTCCCTTTAACAGTGCGCTGAGCGCGCCGTCTTCGGCTTCTTCGCCTTCTTCAAGCTTCAATGCTCCTACGTTCACAAGCGATTGTACCTGTTCCTTGGTGAGCAGGTCTTTCACAGTGAGGTCTTCGCCGTCGAGAGTGTAGCTTCCAATCGTCCAATTGACGATGTATTTTTTGTTTTCCTGTTCATCTTCCCAATCGGGATCGTCGGCGGTGGAGTAGCTGCCGAGAGTTCTCATTTCCACCTGGTCGAAATACACTTCGCCTTGATTGAGTTCTTTGCCGTCGAGGCTGCCGTTGAACAGCGCAATGCGTACCGCTTTGGACTCGTCTCCCGTAATTACTACGATATAGTAGCGCGTCCACTCGTTGTCGAGTTCGCTGCTTGCCACGGGTTGTCCCAATGTGCTTTCGTGGTCGCTCGTCTTGCCTTCCGCAAGCAATCTGTCGCTTCTGTCAAGGGACGTATCGGTATCAAGCAGATAGAAGTGCGCGCCGTTGCCCTTTGCCAGAACGGACAGCACATATATGCTCCTTGCCGACAGCGTTACGTCGCTCGAAAAATATCCGAAGCTTGTCGATTCCGCATTGTTGATAAGCAATACGTTATTTTGCTCGTCGTCCCAACCGTGATTTTGTTGGAATCCGCGCGCGACCCGACTGCCCTCTACGGAGCTTGCCGTTCTGCTTACGCCGTTTATCTCGGCGTCGCCCTTACCGTCGCGGTAGAGCATATTGTCGCCCGCAAACGCCGGCGTCCAACCTGTGGGCTGTTTGGCGGTGTTGTTGAGATTGCTGAAACTGCCGTTTGTTATGCTTGTGGTTGCAGATACGCCGATGAGGTCGAGCTTCTTGGCATATGTTCCGCCGGAAGCGTTGTTGTAATCCTTGGAGGAGATCTTCTCATAGGCGGGGCTTGTGATGTACAGCGTTCCGTCGGGATACAGCAGGTTGTCCTGTTGTTCCTGAGTGTAGACGCCGTCCTTGCTGCCGAGCGTTACCAGGACGCTGATCTCTCTTTCTTCCGCAGCGGGTTTGAGATAAATGTCGTATTTGACCCATCCGCAGTTGGAGTCGGTATCCACTTCCTGACTGCTTACCTGCGCGGTCCAGCTGCCGTTGTCGATATCTTCCCACTTGTCGTCGCCGTCTGCTTCGGCATTGTAGGCTTGTACATAGATGTTGACCTTAGCCACCTTGTTGACCTGGGTCACTCTCACCCAGAAGCTGATGTGGTGGTGGTCCTTTTGCCACAGGCTGTAATGAGTGTTTATCCCGTTGCCTTCGGTGGAGCCGTTATTGGTTAGCGCAGAAGCGTTCAGTCTGAATCCGACGGGTTGTTGCGTTGCACCTTTGTGACTTACCTTGTAAATGGTAAATCCGCTCGGGGTACTCTTGTCCGCGTCCTTGTAGAAGTCGTCTCTGTCGGTAAAGGGAAAATATTCCTCGCCGCTTTCGGTAAACTGCTCGGACGTTCCGAATGTTTGCACCTCGTCGTCGTTTTGTTTGTCCCAACCGAGATATTGACTTTCGTCCTCGATGTCCTCGTTTTCGATTACTTTGAAGGAGTGTTCGGGGATATCGGTGCCGTCAACCGTTTGACGGTAATCGTTGGCAGTAACCTCTTCGTAGGTGATGTTGTCCACAAAGAGTACGCCTTCGCCCGTTATGGGTTGATTTGCGGCGTCGTCGGTTTCGCTCGGAAGAAGTTTGTTGTCGCCTTCGCCGCTGTACACGTTGCCGAGACCGATGCTGAGGCGGATATACTTGGTGCTGCTTTCGCGGTTAAAGATGTGAAATTCAAATTGTTGCCAGCCGTTACTGTCCTCTTTCTCGGCGTCGTGTCCGATAGAGAAGTTGTATGCGTACCAATTCTCCTCCTTGGCGGAGACGGTGGACTTCTGCAACATAATTACGGCTTTGCTGTCGCCCTTCAATTGAGCTGTATTAAGCCATACGGTGATCTTGACGGATTTGCCGCTGCTGACGCTGAAACTGTCGGACAGAATGCTCGCAGTCGTAGGCTCCTTGGCGGCGATGATGTAGACGTTATCGTCTTCGAGATCGGCGTCCGGCTTGCCGGGATTGACAACGTCGGTAATGCCTTCCGCTTGCAGATCTTCCAATACGGTATCCCAGGTGTCGCCGTCCCCCTCTGTGGCGGTGGTGACAATACCCATTGCCGCCTTGTCGTTGGTGGTTATGGATTCGAAGTCGTGCGAAGAACCTTGCGCCGCTTCATATCCGTATCTGGACCAATTCTGCGCGGTTTTGGGATATGCCGTGTCGTCCGAACCGGTGTAGTAGAAGTCGCCGTTGCGGATAGTAAGAGAAGAACTTCCCGTGCTGCCCGAATTGTTGTCGAACGGCGTGTTTTGTGCAGGTTTAAGTATCAGAGCAAGCGCTACGGACAGAATGACCACTGCGACCACGATGATGGCAGTGATGATTATCGCCCGACGCGTATTCTCCGACAACGGTTGTACTGCTGTTTTCGTTTTCTTGTTCATAGTTGTCTCAATACCTTTTTCAAAAAGTTTTCTGCGTATTGCGGTACGTCGCAATACATATGTACACCTATTTTAATACAAACTAAAATAAAAATCAATCAAATAACGGCATCAAATAAATTTTAGGACGCAAAATAATGGATTTGTCGGCAAAAAGTAAATGGATATTGGTTATTTTCTCCGCGGCGGCGGGATTTATCAACGGTTTTCTGGGCGGAGGCGGCGGCGTGATCATCGTCGCGCTGCTGCTTGCCGTGGTCAAGCTGCACCAGAAATATTCTCAGGCGACGGCTCTTTTGGCGGTATTGCCTCTTACCGTCGTGTCCGCCGCGGTGTATTTGTTCAGGGGCAACGTCGATTGGATCCCCACGCTCTGGACCACTCTCGGCGTTGTTGCGGGCGGCGTCGTAGGCGCTTTGCTGCTCAGCAAATTGAAGGGCAACGTCGTCAAGATAATCTTCGCCCTGGTGCTTATCGCGGGCGGGATCAAGATGTTTTTCTGAGGTATTATGCAGACTTTTTTACTTATTCTTTTCGGATTTCTCTCCGGTATCGTAGGCGGTATGGGGATGGGCGGCGGCACGGTGTTGGTGCCGTTGTTGAGTTTTCTCGACCTTCCGCAAAAGACGATACAGGCTATCAATTTGATCGGTTTCCTGCCTATGTGTTGCATAGCGCTCATTTTCCACGCCAAGAACAAATTGCTCAAAAAAGATCACATATGGTGGATGATAGTGCCGGCGGTCGCGCTTGCCGTAATAGGCGCGTTGGTCGCGGATAAGGCGAGCAATCAGGCGCTGCGTTATTGCTTTGCGGTGTTTCTGTCGGCTGTCGGGTTGTGGCAGCTGATAGTCGCGATCAGATTTATCATTTCGGAGAAGAAGTCCTCCGCAAGATCCGAGGATAAAAGTTCCGACGACACCGCCGACAAGAAATAGCTTCGTCGGTGCAATGCGTCGGAGCTAAGGGACGGCGCCAACCCGTGCAAGCGGGTTCGGGCGGATTTGCCCGCGCAGACATTGTGTTTGCGGCGGCATTTTGCCGTCCGACGCGAAAGGGCGGTACATATTTTTCCTTTATATTCTTGCAAAAACCCGTCGAAATATGGTAAAGTATAGACAGGGAAATTTTATGAAATACCTTGCTTTCGATATTGAGGCGGCAAACGGTTATATGCTTTCGAGCATATGCAGCATAGGGGTAGTGATCGCCGACGACAAATTCAATATTCTCAGCCGCGAGAACATCTGGATAAATCCGCGCACCAGGTACAACCTCAACGGTACGCGTTCCAACGTCGGCATAGACCTGCATCTGGACAGAAAATTGTTGAATTCCTCGCCCGACTTTCGCCGCGTTTATTCGCGTATCAAGCGTTTGCTCACCGACAAGCAGTATACGGTGGTGGGGCACGCCGTGGACAGCGACGTCCGTATGTTGAACAAGGCGTGCGAGCGCTACCGCCTTCCTTCCATAAATTTTCGCTTTATTTGCTCGCAATTGCTGTACAAACTTTACAAGGGAGACCGCGAGATCAAGGGCTTGTCCAAGATCGCGGACGAGATAGGACTGACGTTTCAGCAGCACAATTCCGAAGAGGACGCGTACGCTTCGATGATGACGCTCAAATACCTCGTGGAACAGAGCGGTATGAGCGTAGAACAGCTTATGGACAAGTACCGTATTCGCTGCGGCGCCAACGAAAACTTCGTTATGACCCGTCCCGTAAGCTTTATCGGTCAGGTCTCCAAGAAGAGCGTCACGCAACTCGCGATAGCGCATATCAGAGAATACGTCAACGCGTTCGTCAAGGAAGGCAACGTCGGCAGTAACGTTTCAAGCGCTTACAAGAACAAGGCTTTTTGTCTGGCGCGTTCGTTGGAACAGTCTCAATCGCAGGAATTGTACGATGTTCTCAACGCAATACTTCGGCGGGGCGGGCATTATTCCGCCAGGGTATTGAAGAGCAATTATTATGTAAAGTACGGCGAACCCACCCTGCAAGACTCCATGCGCGAACAGCGCGTCCGCGAACTTGCCGAGCAGGGACTTATCGGGATAGTAACAATAGAAGATATATTGGAGGACAGATTATGACGGCTAAGCAGTTTCTGCACATTCACGGTCAAAGTGCGGACGACATAGACATAGGTGCGTCTTTGGAAGAATTGAACAAGCAGATGAAGCTCGGACTTCGCGGCGAGGGCGGTCTGCCGATGATCCCGACCTATCTCGATCCCGATCGCGCCGATATTGTAAAGTCATCCAAGCGTATACTTATCGACGCCGGCGGCACCAACTTCCGCAGCGCGTTGGGATATTTCGACGCCGATGGCAAGGTGCGGATAGAGGATCTGTGCAAGACAGGGATGCCCGCTTCGGACAGATTGCTCTCCAAATCGGAGTTTTACGGGCAGATAGCGGACAATATATCCCGTCTTTTGCCGCAATCGGACAAGATAGGCTTTTGCTTTTCCTATCCGATAGATATGGACAAAGACGTGGACGGATATGTGCAGCCCTTTACCAAAGAAGTCAAGGCGCCCGAGGTGGTGGGCACCAAGGTGGGCGCGGAGACAGTCGCCGCTTGCAAGGCGTTGGACGGCAACGACCGCAAGGCAGTTATTCTCAACGATACCGTGGCAACGCTTCTCGGCGGTATGGCTATCGCGCGCAAGCGCTATTCTTCCTATCTCGGCTATATTTACGGCACGGGCACCAACGTCTGTTACATAGAGGATACCTCCGCCATAACCAAAGTGAAGGGTTTGCCCGTCGGCAGAATGCTCGTCAATACCGAATGCGGCTCTTTCAACGGATTTCCGCAAGGCGACTTCGACCGCAGGGCGATAGAGCGGACGGACAGCCCCGACAGACAGCTTTTCGAGAAGATGACCTCCGGCAAATATCTCGCCGAGGTTATCTATCGGACATTCCTCGCCGCAGAGGAAGAATCTCTGTTTGCGCAAGCGCACATCCGTTCCTTTGATCTGAGGGACGTAAGCGAGTTTCTGAACGGCGGTATGTGCGGAATGTTTGCGTCCGACAGCGACGTATCCTTTGCAAAGGAATTGTGTTCCGAGCTTGTGCGTCGCGCGGCAAAGATGGGCGCAATAGTCAATTCTGCCTTTGCGATAGCTTCCGTCAAGGACAAGAGCCTGCCCGTATGTATAGTTGCGGAGGGGACCACCTTCTGCAAACTGCCCGGATATCGCGACAATTTCCAACGCTATCTTACGGAAATATTGGGCGGATACGGCATACGTTACGAGATATTGCAAGGCGAAGAACTCAATCTTATCGGGACGCTTATGGCGACTATGACGCTCAAATAGGAGTAGAATGTGACTAAACTAACGGACAGTGTACAGAAACCTTACCGTTATTCCGGCGGCGAATTCAATATACCGGATATGAATAAAAGCTGCGACGTGCGTTTTTGCATGTGCGTTGCGGACAGTTACGAAGTGGGAATGTCCAATCTGGGCGTTCGCATTTTGTATTATCTGTTCAATTCGATAGAAGGCGTGGTGTGCGAACGTTGCTATGCCCCCTTTGAGGATTACGAACGGTATCTTAAAGAGCGTAATCTGCCGTTGACGAGCCTCGAAACCCGACTGCCGTTGAGTCGGTTCGACTTTGTCGGCTTCTCGATGCAGTATGAGATGTGTTACAGCAATGTATTTTATATGTTGGAGCTTGCAGGCATCCCTGTTCTTGCCGAGGAGCGCGGCGACGATATGCCCTTTGTCGTCGGCGGAGGACCGTGTACCGTCAATCCCGAGCCGATGTACAAGTATTTCGATTTCTTCTTCGTTGGTGAAGGCGAGACCCCCTGGAAGCAGATAATAGAGGATTACAGAGAGCAAAAAAAGGCATATGGGGTCAAAAAAACAGACTTTTTGCGTTATGTGGACCAACATTACGATTGCATTTACGTCCCGAGTCTGCATCCCGCCGTGTACGAGGGCGACCGCGTAGTATCCCTCCCCGACCGTCGGGTATGGCGCAATATCGAAGAGGATATGAACACCGTATTTACTCCGTATACGCAGCTTGTTCCTTCTATGGAGATAGTTCACGACCGCGCGGTGGCAGAGCTTTTCCGCGGTTGTGCCAACGGTTGCCGATTCTGTCAGGCGGGATTTATATATCGCCCCGTACGCGAGCGTACTCCGGACAACGCTTTCGAGCTGTGTACCAAGCTGTTGGAGAGTACGGGTTATGACGAATTGTCCCTCAACAGTCTGTCCACAAGCGATTACAGCGGTCTGTACGAGTTGCTCGGGCGGTTGTATCCCTATGCGGAGAGCCATCACGTTCAGCTCAATCTGCCCAGCATGCGTCTGGACAGCTTCAAGGGCGATATGGCGCAGGGCAATCGCAAGAGCAGCCTTACCTTTGCTCCGGAAGCGGGTACCCAACGTCTCAGGGACGTCATCAATAAGAATATCACCGAGGACAATATCTTCTCCACCCTTACGGAGGCTTTCGGCGAGGGATATTCTTCCGTTAAGCTGTATTTTATGTTGGGATTGCCCACCGAGACGGCGGAGGACGTAGAGGGCATATATTCTCTCGCGTGCAGAGTCAAGGCGCTGTACAGAAAGACGCGCGCCTCTTCCAAGCCGCTCAGGTTGTATGTAAGCACGTCCACCTTTATACCCAAGCCCTTTACGCCCTTCCAATGGTGCGCTTTTGCGGAGAGAGAGGATATAGAGGCAAAGCAGCGATACCTCGCGGAAGCTTGCAGAAAGAGCGGCATAGAGTTCAGTTACAACGATTACGACAGCTCCGTAATGGAAGCGGTATTGGCGCGCGGAGGCAGAAGCGTTGCCGACGCGTTGTACTTTGCCTACCGCGACGGCGCGCGTTTCGACGCTTGGGGCGAGCGATTCGACTTCGAACATTACAGAAGAGCGTTCGAGCATTGCGGCACGGACGTCGGCAGTATCATCGGACCCAAGGAACTTACCGATACGCTGCCCTGGGATTTCGTCGATATAGGCGTCGGCAAAGCATATTTCCGAAACGAGTACGTCAAGGCGATGAAGGGCGTGACCACTCCCTCATGCAACAAACAGTGCAACGGTTGCGGACTCAATAAGTACGGATATTGCAAGACCGCTCACGGCAATACCAAGATAGTGTAACTTTCAACTTACGCGCATCGATTTCGCCGTCGACTGTGACGTTTGTGCGGACGAAACCGCTTGCTTCGCAGAATACAGTCCTCTTGCGACGATTTCTCACAATACAATTATGCTTATTTTCAAATTTACCAAAACAGGATCCGCCGCGTTGGTATCCCATGTGGACAACTTGCGCGCAGTCACTTATCTTATTCGCCGTGCCGGCGTGCAGGCGGAATATTCGCGGGGATTCAACCCTCATATAGAGTTGGGCTTTTCTCCGCCCATAGCTCTCGGCGTCGAGAGCCTTGCGGAATATGTCTCCGTCAAAACGGCGGCTGCGGACGTTCTGGAACGTCTCAACGCGGCAAGCCCGCCGGGTATTTCTTTTGTCCGACAGTGGCAGGCGGACGTCAATCTTGCCGCCAAGCTCGACAGCGCGCTGTACAGATTGGAAGCGGCGGGGATAGGCGACGTTATAGGGGAGATAACCGCGTCGGGATATACTATATCCTACGATGAGCGCGGCAAAACCGTCGTCAAGGACGTCTCCGCGGGGATACTCTCCGCAGAGCGACGGGATAGAGACGAGGCGCTTGTGACTCTTGCGATAGGCAATAACAACCTGCGTCCCGACCGTCTTGTACTTCATTTGATGAAGAAGCACGATTTGCCGGGCGACTATCGCATCACCAAGCTCGCCGCTTATGCGGGCGGAGTGGACGCGGATACCTATTTATCGCAGGCGGAACAACGCAATTGTACTCGGTACGTTTGACAAATTTTGCTCGTTGGAGTACAATCATACGGGTAAGAGACAGCCAGACGGTTGCGTGGGGCAACCCACGAGGAAAGTCCGAGCACCGCAGAGCAAGAGTGCAGGCTAACGGCCTGTGAAGGCGACTTCAAGGAAAGTGCAACAGAAATATACCGC
>CANQNJ010000050.1 GCA_947625185.1 uncultured Clostridia bacterium | reverse complement strand
ACCACGGGAGGATAAGTAAATGGGCATAGCTAAAGCTCTTTGGTACCACCGGCACTGCCGGTGGTTTTGTTTTACAACAAAAAAGCGGCGCGAAATGCGCCGCTTGGTAGACGTATGGATTGGATGAGCGGGTCAATCTTTCTCGAAGATATCCGCCGCAGCCGCAAGGTGCTTGCGAATGGAAAGGTGTTGCGGGCAGGCTTTCTCGCACTTGCCGCACTTGACGCAATCCGACGCCTTGCCGCGGTTCTCGGTGGCTATGGTGTACTCTCGTCTGCCGCGAAAAGCCGCGTTGCCGCGCTGATGATTCATAACGTGGAATATCTCGGGAATGGGGATGTTCTTCGGACAGCCCGCCGTGCAATAATGGCAAGCCGTACATGCCACCGATCCGTCGCCGTAAAGCGCCAAACGCGCCTGCTCTATTACGCGCTGCTCGGCCTCGGACAGCGGCTCGAAATGCGCCATATACGAAATGTTGTCCCTCATTTGCTCCACGTCGGACATACCAGACAGCACCGTAATAATTCCGTCGAGACTTGCGGCAAAACGTATCGCCCAGGATGCGGGAGACGCGTCGGGATGAGCGGATCTGAGCACGTTGAGTACTTCCGGCGTGGGATTGGCAAGCGCGCCGCCCTTGACAGGCTCCATTACCGTTACCGATTTGCCGTGACGGCGGGCGATCTCCCAACACTCGCGGGACAGCACGCCCGGGTTCTCCCAATCGGCATAGTTGATCTGCAACTGAACAAAATCCACGTCGGGATGAGCGTTAAGCAATTCTTCCAACAACTCGGGATCGGCGTGAAAAGAAAATCCGTAATACTTGACAAGCCCCTTGGCTTTCAGTTCCTTGACAAAGTCCCAGATGTGATATTCGTCGTATTTGGCGTAGTTGTTGCGTTGCAGCGCGTGCAGCAGATAGTAATCGAAATAACCCGCGCCCGTACGTTCCAGGCTGGTATAAAATTGCTGTTTTGCGCTCTGTTCGTCCTGTTGTCCCATCCAGGCGCACAGCTTGGTCGCCAAAGTGTAGCTCGAACGCGGATAACGGTCCACAAGCGCAAGCTTGGCGGCCTTCTCCGATTCGCCTCCGTCATAGACGTACGCCGTATCGAAATATGTAAATCCCGCGCTCATAAACATATCCACCATCTGCTTGGTTTGCTCTATATCGATGGCGCCGCCCGAAAGTTTCGGCAAACGCATAAGTCCGAAACCCAACTTGGGCGTGTTCTCTCCGAAATATTTTTCCATATTGCCCTCCCGTAGTAGAAATTTTTTGTAATTTTATTATAAAACATAATAGAGAATTTTTCAAGCGATAATCGACCATACGGCGCGGCGTATTGCCCGTTGCACGATACGAACGTCCGCAAACGGGCGGCTCTGCGATATGCGTCAATGGCTATTTTTGTCGAATTGTTTGCTTTTTGTGTTGCTTTTGTACAAAAATTCTTGTATAATAAATAAGTTACAATGGGTATTATGCCCGTTTGATAAACTACCAAGGAGCAAAAAATGAAAGTTGCATTGACAGGCGTTACGGGCAATATGGGCATACAAGCCCTTAAAGAACTCATCAAACTGCCCGACGTGGAGCTGAAATTGCTTGTTTTTCCCAAAGAAAAACGCATCGGCGATATCAAAAAGATCTGCAAGGGCGAGATGAAGCGCGTACAATTCGTATACGGCGGAATCAACCGTCAGGAGGTTTGCGACGACTTGGTAAGCGGCGCGGATTATGTCGTCAATATGGCGTCGGTGATCCCCCCGCACAGCGACCAATTTCCTCCCTATGCCATTGCCTGCAACGAAAGAGGCGCCAACTGTCTGTGCAACGCGATAGAAGCGCTGCACGACCAGCCAAAGCTGATACACATATCCACGGTGGCGCTGTACGGCAACCGCAACAGCAAGCATATGTGGGCGCGCGTGGGCGACCCCTTGCTTATATCCCCGTTCGACATATATTCTCTTACCAAAATGCGCGGAGAATTGCGCGTGTTGGAAAGCGGCATCCGCTACAAGACGGTGTTGCGCCAGACGGCGATGCTGCACAATCATATGCTGAGCGACAATATGGGCGACGGACTGATGTTCCACACCTGCTTCAACGCCCCTCTCGAATGGGTAACGGCGGAGGACTCGGGGTTGCTCATCGCAAATATCATCAAAGAGGATATGGAAAACGGCGCCGAACTCAGAAAGAAATTCTGGGGAAAGGTGTTCAATATCGGCGGAGGACTTGCCAACTGCGTAACGGGGTACGACGTGCTTAACGACGGATTCGAAATTATCGGCGGCAGCGTAAAAAACTTCTTCGATCCCGACTTCAACGCCACAAGAAACTTTCACGGGGTATGGTTCTACGACGGCGACGAATTGGACAAGCTGTTCCACTACCAACGTCAAAGCACGAAAGACTTCTGGGAACAATTCAAGAAAGAACACGCCATACTCAAAGCGGGCAAAATAGCCCCCAAAAAATTGATAAAGAAATTGGCGATAGAACGCCTGTGCAAAAATCCGAACAGTCCGCACTATTGGAAAACGCACAAAGATACGGCGCGTATGCTTGCTTACTTCGGCGGCGACGCCAAGTTCGACTCCGTCGGAAAAGATTGGAACAACTTTCCGTTGCTGTTCGAGGGCAAGGACGAAGAGGGCAACCCCATCGACTATCAACGGCTGTTGGACAAAAAATCGGCTCCCTTGGCGGATATCGGATTCGATCCGCGGCGCGAAGCGGGCTACAAAGAGCTGAAACGCATCGCCTACCTGCACGGCGGCAAGCTTATTTCTCAAAAGGGCGGCTTGTACGACCGTCTCGAATGGGAAAACAGCGACGGACAGCGTTTCAAAATGAAGGGATATACCGTACTCGTCGGACATTGGTGGAATCCGAGCTACACAAGCTATTGCTGGGACTTCGACAGATTGGCGAAGAAGGATCGCATATACGCGCAGCTGTGGTACGACAGCCACGACAAGAACGAGGACAACTTCTATTACTTCAACGACAAATTCGAGGCGAAGTACGGTAAGATAAGATGAAAACGGTTATTTGTTACTTCTCCGGCACGGGCAATACGCGCAAGGTGGCGGAAGGCTTTGCCTCGATCTTTACGGAACGGGGAGACGAGGTGCTGACGGTATCCGTAGACGGATTGACCCTCTGCAAAAAACTACCCGACAACCTGATAAAACAGATCTCCGATTGCGATTTGTTCGGATTAGGCTACCCCATATACGCATTTAATGCTCCGCCGATAGTTTTGCAGTTTGCCAAACGACTGCCGCGGCTTACCAAAAACAAGCGCACGTTTATCTTCAACAGCTCCGGCGAGCCGCTCAAACTCAACAACATATCTTCGCTGAAACTGTGCGGCATACTCAAACGGCGCCGCTTCGACGTCACAAACGAATACCACTACTGTATGCCCTACAACATAATGTTCCGTCACTCCGACGAAATGGCGTGCAAAATGTGGGAGACGGCGCGAAGATTGATCCCCTTGGACGCAAAAAATATGCTCAACGGCGAAAAGCATCTGCTGAAACGCGTTCGCTGCGGCGCGTTGATAGCGTGGGTGATGCGCTGTCAGCAATGGGGAGGACAGCTTAACGGCAGAATGTACAGCGTATCGAAAGACTGTATCCGCTGCGGCAAATGCGTCAACGACTGCCCCTCGCACAATATACGCATAACAAAAAAGGGCAAGTTCAAATTCGGCGGCAAATGCCTGATGTGTATGCGATGCGCACACCTGTGTCCGCGCAACGCCATTCGCATTGGGCTGTTCAACGGGTGGAAGGTCAACGGACCGTACTCCTTCATCGCGCCGAAAACGGAAGAGGAAAAACAACACTACAACAGACTGCTTACCAAAGCCTACGAACAGTACTTTGCGGAAGCGGAACAGCGCATAAATAACGAAGCGCAATAAAATTAAACCCGCGTCTGCGGGCCGGATAAAATATGCGGGGTCGTCGCGTTACGCGGCGACCCCGTTTTTTTTGATTATAATCCTCCTCGTGGAGAGCGCGTTGAACTACCCAGCCATACAGTGCTCGGTCGAATTTGCAAAGTCCGGGTCGGATACTTGCTTTATGAAAAACCGCCGAAGAAACATCTCTCGGCGGTTTGTTCTATACTCTTGTTTGTTTAATATTTGCTGTCGGATACGGATCTTCTTCATCCGTCAAACCCAAAAGGTAGTCTACGCTTGTGTTGTAGATATTAGCCAATTTTATCAAAATAGCAGTGGGTATGTCGTTTTCGCCCGTTTCATACTTGGAGTAGCCCGTTTGCGACATACCTAACAATTTTGCCAACTGCGTTTGATTCATGTCGTGATCTTCTCGCAAATCACGCAATCGTTGATACATAGTCCACCTCCGAATACACAAATTATAATTTAACCTGTTTTAGAGTATTGACATTTAACCTAAAACAGGTTATGATATTGATTGCTATTGTAGAATTATTTCTATGATAAATAAAATCGGAGGTACATTATGAAGAAAAAGAAACAACTCTATCGTGTGGCAGCGTTGGTATTGGCGATGTTAATCGTATTGACGCTTGCCGCTTGTAAGCCCGACAAACCCGGCGGCAATAACGGCGGCGGCCCGGGGACCGGCACAGGTAGCGGTTCCGGCAGCGGAACGGGCAGCGGTTCGGACGGTTCGGACGAGCATATCAGCGAGTATGCGGTACTCGACGAAAGCAATCACAAAGTCGTTTGTGCGGATTGCGGCAAGGTTTTGAGCGAATCGGAGCCGCATGACTTTGACGAGAATCATATTTGCAAAGGCTGCGGATACGCCGACGTACTCGAATATATTCTTAACGAAGATCAAAATTCTTACACGGTCAAGGGCTATTCTTCCAACTATTCGAAGAGTTCGGAAAGAGGCGTTCCTTGTGCGATTACCAAAGTAATAGTGCCCGATACGTACAAAGGCAAAAACGTAACCGCTATCGGCGAAGAGGCGTTTGCCGATGATTTTTCCGGTTTTACAACCATCTCTCTTGGCAAAAACATCACTTCTATCGGCAAAATGGCGTTTAGACATTGCTATCGCCTTATGACTTTGGAGCTTCCCGAGAAACTCACTTCCATCGAGGAAGGCGCTTTCTATTGGTGCGAAAGGCTGATCGAGATATTCAATAAATCTCCATTGACCTTAACGCCGGGAGATAAGACGGGCAACGGCTCTGTGGCACAATACGCCTTAAACGTTTATACCCCGACAAGCGGCAGCAGTAAGTTGTCGACGACGGAGGACGGATTCACCTTCTATAAAGACGGCGATGTTAAGTATCTCGTAAATTACACGGGAAACGAAACCGCTATAACTTTGCCCGAGGGTGAAAATTACGAGGTTTACGGATGTGCTTTTGAAGGATACGACGCTTTGAGAAGCCTCGTAATCCCCGCAAACGTGACCGCTATCGCCTCGGGAGCGTTCTCCGGCTGTTCTCAATTGGTCGAGATATTCAATAAATCTCAGATCTCCATACAAAAAGGTAGCAATGTTGGTTCGTACGCACTTAACATTTATACTCCCGACGAAGGAAGCAAAGGAGAATTTGCCGAAGTTGAAGGTTTTGTTTTCTATACATATTCCGAGGGTAAGTATCTTATAGGTTATACGGGAAGCAAAACCGATATAACCTTGCCTGCGGGAGAAAGTTACCAAATCGGTCGGTACGCTTTTGCAAGATGTAAGAATGTAACGAGTGTAAAACTGAAAAATGGACAGTCACCAAAAACGGCAGCCAAAATCAATGTACAATAAAAGCTAAACCATAAACTATACGGTTTAGCTTTTAATTTATATTTCGCAAGCTGTATTGCTTTTACGGCAACAAAGTGGGCTGCCAACATCAGTTAAAATAAAAATTCTCCGAGAAGATACATGTCATCTATTTCGTCCCATAATTCGTTTTTTGTAAAATGCAATACAGCATTTAGTCCCTCGTTCTCGTAATTGCCCGCCGCCAAGACAGAATGGTCGTTCCAATCGCAAATCTGAAATGTCTTGTTCAACAGCCACTCAAAACGCACTTCTCTGTTTCCACCTTGTGTCTCCAAAATAAAAGCTTTACTATAAGAGCCGTTGACGTCGCACCCACCCATTGAAAAAGAGAATTTAGCGCTCGTCCAACGGGTGTTCAAGCAGAACTCTATTGCATCGAACTCGGTGACTTCCAATGTCTGTTTCTTCAAAACGATATCTCTATATTCTCGACCGAAAATAGTAGAAGGCTCAATTGAACGAAGAATAGTCGGATTCCCCGAATCATCAGCCTTCACCATAATCCAATTTTCCGCATCGGAAAACGTTTCGTCCGCTGTTTCAAGGTTGATCACGCAGTCGGCACTCGTGGGTACGTTCGGGTCTTGAAAACTAAAGCATATCGGGTAATTCACCCCGTCCACGGTAACCGTACCGTAACCCCAACCGTAATTGATTGCTTGTCGCAGTACAATGTCATTGTTTTCGTCTATCCACTGGATACAATACATTTCCTCAATTTTCGAAAAGAATTTTGAGGTCATGTTGCAAGCAGCAAACATAAAAATACAGATAAAACAGGAAAAGGAGCATAAAAGACGTTTCATTTTGTGACAATCCTAGATATATTTTATCTTTATATTATATAACTTCCTTTCTCTTTTGTCAATCAGCTATTGTAAAAAATCTATTGACATTTCTCATTATTTGTGGTATCATTATTATAGAAAATTTAGTTGTTTCCCCAAAATATTCCTATGAAACGAGCCTTATATTGGATATCTATTGCTGTTTGTTTGCTACTATCGGTAGTTTCGGTGGTACTCCACTTTTTCCCGTATAGCGGAAAGCCAACAGCAAATGTGGTATATAATAATTGCCTATATAACGTTGTTGAAGTTAAAGCAGAAAGCGAACAAATTGGAGAGAGCTTAATTCGGTTTACAATTATACAAGTGCCGGCGCATACGAGGCTGCCAAAAGTGCTGGCGGCGGATTGACTCCTTTGCATCATGAGCCGCACGATATAGACAAGAAGACAGGAAAGCCTAAAAGGGGCGAATACTTTGAACATTGGCATGTCCACGGGCATAGTACGGATGGTCATGCATTTTTCGGAGCACCTATTATTCATTTTTGATGAGAAAGTATGAGCGTATATTTTGTCTTTTCTACAAAAAACACACCCCAAAACTTAAATATAGTTTTGCCGAGTAAAACAATATCATTACAGCAACTGAATGAGAAATTTGTTCCAGAATTCTATATTGAGATGACAAATAAAAATTTCTACTTTCTTGATGGAGAAATTAATTTTAAGCATTTAGAGAACACCATTGATATTTGTTCTATCTCAGATGGGTTTAAGCTGAGATTTCAGGAAGAAAGGAACGCTTTGTTTAGAGGCTTGTTGAAGTGGCTATCTGCTGAGATTCTATTAGGTAACTCCATTTACTTGATTCGACAAATCGAAACTGATGACAAAGATGAGGGTATTGAGTTTAACTCGATCTACGTTAGTCAAGATTTTTCACTAAGTGCTTTTCATGATTCAGACGATGTGAATTTCGATTTCAACATAGCATATCGGATTTTGGAGTGAGAATTAGAACGGGCGGGAAATTCCCGCCCGTTCTAACGTTTATTTTCTTCTATTCACGAAGTTTCGCATTGCTAAGGAAGATAAATTATCTATTGTCGGCGGCTTGGGCGTTCCCGCCATGTCGGGGTGTTTCTTGATGAACAGTTTGTAGCGGGCAATAATGCGCTCCTTTCCGCGGGGGAACAGAATTTTATCACGGTATTCAGCGACGGTCATTCCTTTGGATGCCGCCGCCGCGGCGCAGTATCTGACCGATACATACAAAACTGCCGAGTGGCGCAGAGCCGATTGAAAATCGCAAGAAAACCAAGAATAAAATAATAAAAAAGTTTTTAAGCACAATTGCGCTCATTGCGTGTTGTGTTCCGCATTCGGGGTCGTCGCGTTAAGCGGCGGCTCCTTTTTTGTGGGATTATTTTGTGTGATTATAATCCTTCACGTGCAGAGCGCTTTGCCCCACCGTGCGCGGCAATTCGCTTGATTGCGAGGGACGCAGGTGCAAGCGTAACAGCGGGGGCGTCACGTTAAACATCTTTATACAAAACACACAAAAACGACTTGAAAAATGTTGATTTCAAGTCGTTTTGGGTATAATTATTCATTTTTTTCGTTTATGCGATTAACGCGACAACCTCTTTTATTGCTCCTTATACTTGCCGCGCAATTGCTAGTGTGCAGGGGACGTCGAGATACACCGCCGCGCTTCGTGGCGTTCACTTCGCCTGCGGTTCGTTCGGCTGAGGACGTGGCGCGTCACTACTTTGCGCTTACTCCGCCGACGCGGCGTGCCCCGTACTGCCCGATGGCGTCAACGGTTGTAGATCTTGTCCCGAATGTCCTTGACCTGTGCGGCGGTGACGTCGTTGGTCTTGATTTCCTCGCTGATCTTGTCCCGCGCGTGCATCACCGTGGTGTGATCTCTGCCGCCGAAGTACTCTCCGATGCTTGCAAGGGGAACGCTTTGTCCCAAAATATCGCATATCAGATAGATACATATCTGCCGCGGGACGACTATCTCCTTGTTTTTCTTCTTGCCGATGAGATCTTCGCGCTTGACGCGGAAATACTCGCACGTCGCCTTGACTACCTGATCTATCGTAATGATATCGCTGCTTGCGTCCGCGTAATCGCGCAATGCGTCCTGCACGATATTCATATCGTTGGGGTCGCCGCCCACCAAGGTGGAATAGCTGATGATACGGTTGAGCATCCCTTCCATCTCGCGGATATTGTTGGTGATCTTCTCGGCGATCAGATTGAGGACGCGTATATTGAGGGCATATCCCTTGTTGGCGCACTTCTTCTGCAATATGGCGATACGCGTTTCCAGATTGGGCGGTTGGATATCCGCGATGACGCCCGTGGCGAAACGCGTTTTGAGGCGCTCTTCTATCTTGATCTCCTTGGGCGGGCGGTCGCTGGACAAGATTATCTGCTTGTCCGCAAGATACAGTTCGTTGAAGGTGTGGAACATCTCTTCCTGCGTGCCTTCCTTGTTGGCAAGAAATTGCACGTCGTCCATCATCAGCACGTCCAACTTGCGATACTTGGCGCGAAATTCCTTGGTCGCATTGGGATTGCTGTCGTGTATCGACTCGATAAATTCGTTGACGAATTGATCGCAGGTAACGTACATTATCTTCTTCTCGGGAAAGTTGCGTTGCAAACTGTTGCCGATGGCGTGCATAAGGTGCGTCTTGCCCAAGCCTACGCCTCCCCAAATAAATACGGGGTTGTACTTGACTCCCGGGTTGTCGGCGACGGCGCGCGCGACGGCGTGTGCGTATTCGTTGGACTTGCCCACGACAAAGTTCTCAAACGTATATTGCGACACGAAACTGACCTTGTCCTCCGTGTCGTTGACATAATTGGGCGATACGGGGATATCCACTTCCTTCTGCAC
>CANQNJ010000049.1 GCA_947625185.1 uncultured Clostridia bacterium | reverse complement strand
TAGTTACGGGTCCGCTCAGCCGAGGAGCGCAGCGACGAACGCCCTCAGCCGAGACGCATAGCGTCGAACGCCACGAAGTACGGAGCGAAGCGGAGTATTCCCGTTACCCGCTCCGCGAAAGTTATACTATGCGTCTGTTTTACGATTGTCGAGATATATGTTAAAGACTTACAACAAGCTCGTTCGGGACAATATACTGAAAATAATAGAACAAAGCGGAAAAAGTTGCGCAATCCGCGTGCTTGACGACGACGAATATCTCAAAGCGCTCTCAGCCAAATTATCTGAGGAAGTAGAGGAGTATTTGCAATCGGGCAGCCCGGAAGAACTTGCCGATATTATCGAAGTGGCGCAGGCGCTTGCCGTCGCCAACGGCTGTACTGCGGAACGGTTGGAGTCCATCAGAAAAGCCAAAGCCGCCGAACGAGGCGCTTTTGAAAAGAAAATAATGTTGCAGACCGTCTCTGACGGTGATTAAATTGTCGGGGCAACCCGATTTTTTTGATATTGCGAGGAAGTTATGACGATAGGTATTTTTACAGCAATGCAGAAGGAAGCCGTATCCTTTCTTAACGACGACGTTTCCGTCGAGAAGAAGGGCGAGTTCTCCTTTTATCGATTTACTCTGGGCGGAAACGACGCGGTGTTGTGCTGTCCGCCCTATGTGGGAGAGATTGCCGCCTCAGCCGCAACGCAGCTGCTGATAACCGCTTACCACGTCGACGTAGTGATCAACTTCGGAGTGGTGGGCGCGCTCACGGCGGACGTCGCGGTAAGAGACTTCGTATATGTTCGCGATGTGGTGCATTACGATATGGACACCTCTTGTATCGAGGACGAGCCTGTCGGACGCTATTCGTGTTTTGACGATATCGCCGTCAAGACCAACGAATTTCTGCTTAACAAAGCCATCTCTGCAAAGGCATATCCTCTGGCAAGATGCGCCAGCGCGGACAAGTTTGTGGACGACGTAGAGAAGAAGGAGAAGTTACATTCGGATTTCGGCGCGGATATCTGCGATATGGAGTCCGCCGGGGTACTGTTCACATGCAATTTCAATCACGTTCCGTGCTTGTTGGTTAAGTGTATTTCCGATAGCGTGTTCGGCGGTTACGGCGAGTACAAGCACAACGTTCACGAGGTTTGCAAGGACTTTTGGGACCTTGCAACTAAGATTTCTGCTATTTTATAGAGTAATATGTCAGACATAATATCGGTTTTTGCCGCAAAATGCGACAATTATGAGGAAAAAAACGTCGATAAAGCGCTTGACGACATTCTTTCGCAGATGGGCGGTATATCCGCTTTGGTTCCGCCGAACGCAAAAGTTTTCGTCAAGGTCAATCTCGTAAGAGAGATGTCGCCGAATAAATGCGGCACGACTCATCCCGAGGTTGCGGTGGCGCTTTGCAAGCAGCTGCTTACCGTTACGCCCTATGTCACCGTTGGGGACAGTTGTGCCGGTTTGTACAACAAAAGCACGCTTTCCTCCGTTTATTCGGGGTGCGGCATGACGGCAATAGAGGAGCGTACGACAGCACGGCTCAATCGCAATTTCGATACCGCAGTCGCCGACGTCAACGGCGTTGCGCTGGATCGGTGCGAGTTTACTTCGGCGTTTCTCGACGCCGACGTGGTGGTAAACGTAACCAAGCTCAAAACCCATTCCTTCACCGGATATACGGGAGCGGTCAAGAATTTATTCGGTCTCATACCGGGGTTGGTCAAGGTGGAGATGCACAGTCGTTTTCCGAACCTTTTCGACTTCTGCAATTTGCTTGTGGATGTATGCGAATTTGCCAAGCCCAAGATCGTACTCAACGTGATAGACGCCATATGGGGTATGGACGGCGACGGACCTACCAACGGCAATCCCAAATTCATCGGCTGTCTGCTTGCTTCTGCCGATCCGTACGCGTTGGACGCGGCGGCGGTGTCCCTGTTCGGCGATCCGTACGAGATGCCCGTATTGCAGACTGCGGTAAGGCGCGGTTTGTTGTCGGAAGATCCCGACAAGATCGGTTTCGACCTTGCAAAGTGGGGACAATATCGCATAGACGGTTTCAACGTGCCGACGGTGGATAGATCGGATTTCTTCGGCGATCAGCCCGCTTGGATAAACCGTTTCGCCAAGAAATATATGGTCAAGCGCGTTCATCCGGACAAAACTTGTCGAGGTTGCGGCAAATGCGCTACGCACTGTCCCGCCAAGGCTATAACGGTGGTCAATCGTCGCGCAAGGGTGGATCAGAAGAAATGCGTTCACTGTTATTGTTGCCAGGAACTTTGTCCCTTCGATGCGGTTCGTTTCAAAACTTCGCTTTTCTACAAGATCGCGCATAAATTATCGGGAAAGCGTAGCAAAACAAAGTGATTGCGGTACTTGACAATTGCCGAATATTACAGTATAATATTTCAAAAATATATATCAAACGCACTCAACCCAAAAGCCAGGCTTTTAGGTTGTTTTGTGTCGTAAAAGGAGTAAAACTATGCCCGAAGTACAACTTACAGAATCCGGTCGTAAAGAGTTGGAGGCGCGTCTCGATTATCTTAAATCGGTTCGCCGCGCCGAGATCGCCGAGGAGATCAAGACGGCGAGAGGTTTCGGCGACCTTTCGGAAAACGCCGAATATGACGCCGCGCGCAAGGCTCAGGCGGAGATGGAAGGCGAGATAGCCGAGATCGAGGCTCAGCTCAGACTTGCCAAGATAATCCACGAGACAACAGTCACTTGCGCCGAGATAGTAGACGGACAAGAACAACAGCAAAAGACCTACACGATCGTTGGTACGGCAGAGGCGGATCTCAAAAATTTGAGAATATCCGACGAATCGCCTGTCGGCAGCGCTCTTCTGCACGCACACGACGGCGAGACTGTTCAGGTGCTGCTGCCCAACGGAAAGATCAAGCACATCAAGGTGTACAAGGTAAGCAGATAGTCTCGCAGAGGATATACACACTATGAGCGAAGAAATTGTAAATAACGAACAGGACCTCAACGAGATACTGCGTATCCGCCGTGAGAAATTGGCGAAGTTGATCGAAGAGGGTAACGATCCGTACGAAATCACGCGATTTAACAAAACTCACAGTTCCAAGCAAATATTGGAGAGCTATGTCGACCCCGTAGAAGGAGAAGATTACACCCCGCTGAAAGTTTCCGTCGCGGGGAGAATGACTTCGCGCCGCATTATGGGAAAGGCAAGTTTTTGTCATATACTCGACGGCGACGGCACCGTTCAGCTATACGTCAAGAGGGACGAAGTTGGCGACGAGGCTTACGCACAATTCAAGAGTTGGGATATCGGTGATATTATCGGCGGCGAAGGCGAGGTGTTTCGTACCCATATGGGAGAGATATCTGTCCGTCTTACGAGCATACAATTGCTAAGCAAGTCGCTGTTGCCCTTGCCGGAGAAGTTTCACGGACTTAAAGACATAGAGACGAGGTATCGTCAACGCTATGTCGATCTTATTGCCAATCCCGAGGTCAAACGCACCTTTGTTATTCGCAGCAAGGTCATAAAGGCTATCCGCGAGTATCTTGACGGCAGAGGCTACCTCGAAGTGGAGACGCCCATTCTCAATACCATTGCAGGCGGCGCCAATGCCCGTCCGTTTATCACTCACCACAACACGTTGGATATCGATATGTATATGCGTATAGCCACCGAGCTGCATCTCAAACGGCTTATCGTCGGCGGCTTCGAGCGCGTGTACGAGATCGGCAGGCAGTTCCGTAACGAGGGAATGGATCTCAAGCATAATCCCGAGTTTACCACAATCGAGCTGTATCAGGCATACACCGATTTTCACGGTATGATGGATATAGTGCAGGGTATGTTCTGCTATTGTGCAGATACTGTACTTGGTACGCGTCTGTTACCATATGGCGATGTGACCATCGACCTCAACAATTGGCAGAAACTTACAATGATAGAGGCTGTCAAGAAGTATACAGGAGTGGACTTTGACGCGCTTACACCGGAACAGGCGGTGGAGCAATGCGCAAAAGCGGGTATCGAGCTTGCCGCGGGCAAACGTACCTGGGGCAATGCGTTGTACGAGTACTTTGACAACTTTGTGGAGAAGGAACTTGTTCAACCCACATTCATCTACGACTATCCCGTCGAGGTAAGTCCTTTGGCGAAGAAAAAGCCGACGGACAAGCGTTTGACGGAACGGTTCGAGTTCTTTATCAATTGCGCCGAGATGGGCAACGCCTTCTCGGAGCTTAACGATCCGATAGATCAATACGAGCGTTTTGCCGCACAGGTTGCCGCCAAGGCACAAGGCGATGACGAAGCGCAGATGATGGACAAGGATTTTGTTACTGCATTGGAGTACGGTATGCCGCCTACGGGAGGTCTCGGCATCGGGATCGACCGAATGATAATGCTGTTTACAAACAATCAAAGCATACGCGACGTTCTGTTGTTCCCGACAATGAAGCCGATAGATTAGTATGGCGCGGAAAAAATATCAGATGTAGGTGTTGCCTTTTTTAAAAACGGGCGGTAAACCGTAAGTACTGCGCTTTGAGAACTCGACGCCAACCTGAAATTTGCTCGGTAATTTAGCGAATTTTTCACCGCAACGAAAACTTTTCATTGCGGTGTTTGTTTTAGGAGACGATATGATTACTTTTCGCACAGCGACGGAAGCGGATTACCCTTCCCTTGCGGAACTGAAATAGGCGCACGCCGCCGAAGATGACCGCGACTATGGAGAGCGAAACGTCGAAGGCGTAAATAAAGAGCAATTTTGCAGACAATTCGAAGATTTCTGTAAAAGAGACAGCGGCTACACGGCATATATAGCATGTGACGGCGCTACCGTCGTTTCTGCGATGTTCGTGTATCTGATACCGAAACTTCCCAAATCCAACGGCAAGGCGCAATGTTTGGCGTATTTGACAAACGTGTATACGGCGGCGCAGTATCGCAACAATGGTATCGGCAGCGCGTTGCTCGACTACATAAAGCAACAACTCGTTGCTCAAAAGTGCGAGTTGGTTTTCGCTTGGCCGAGCGACAACTCCGTCAGGTGGTACAAGCGCAACGGATTTACCGACGTAAACGAAATTTATCAATGCACACTTTGCGAGGAATAATGGAACTTTGGGACGCATACGATATCAATTTCAATAAAATCGATGGGATTACACTAACCCGCGGACAAGCAATTCCGCAAGGTATATTTCATCTGGTGTGCGACGTCATTGTTCGTCACACCGACGGCACGTATTTGCTTATGCAGCGAGATCCGCGCAAACATTACGGACTTATGTGGGAGGCAACTGCGGGAGGCTCGGCTTTTAAGGGAGAAAATCCATTGGAATGCGCCAAGCGCGAGTTGCGAGAGGAAACGGGAGTGGTGGCGGATAACCTTGTCGAAGTGGGGCGTGAGACAAACAACAATTCTTTCTATGTGGAGTTTTTGTGCGTCACCGATTGCCCCAAAAATAGCATTGCTTTGCAAGAGGGAGAGACTGTCGCCTATAAGTGGGTTACTCGAAAGCAACTTTTGAATATGACTGCCGAACATCTCGTCACAGAGCGCATGCAACAGTTCATCGAGGAGTTGAAGAAAGGTTGATTGCGCAAATCAAACGATGCCCCCTTGCGCAAGAGTAAAGTGGCGCGTAACGGACGCGGCAAAGCCACACATAAAATTTACGCGAATAAGAAGCACTGTTTTGTGCTTTTTGTCAACTACTATGCGAGACATAGTATTAAAATATATAGGGAAAATGTTATGAAAGTGAAAATTACCGCCTTAAAACAAACTACATATCCCGATTTGATCGCCGCCTACGAACTGCCGCAGGAGTGCCCTTGTAGCGTAAATGTAGGGCAGACGTGGACGTTGACGGCTTGCCAACGCCCCGACGGTATGTGCGAATCCGCTTGGCAAACGCTTGTGCCCTTTGTACGCGAACTGTTTGCGGGCGGCGGACGGTTTTACGGCGATTGGATGCGTGATCCGCGTTCCGCAATGGTCAGCTGCAATGATGGATTTCGTCCTGTTTCGTTTTTGATCGAAGCGATATAGTTATCGGACGATTTCTCCGCAGTTTCGATCCGTCGCTCATCGCCCGTAAACGTCCCGCCGCGACAATCCGTTTGTCAAAAAAAGATCTTTTACGAAAAGGTTTACGGACGCTCGTATTCTCTTTTTGCGGGATCGATGCGGCGGTTGACGTTTTTTTAATTGACTGTCGTTAGGCAAAGTTATATAATATTGACATTATGATTTATGTAAAGCACCGGATTGCAAGCAGTTCGCTTATCGACGCCAACGCGCATTTATCTTATATGGGCTTATTCGACGTTGTCGAGGACGCCATCACGGAGGGTATGGGCGTATTGCGTCTTGACGGCGTCACCGTAAAGCGCGAGTACAATGCCTTTTGGGTATTCACAAAGAACAAGATCCGACTGTTCGGAACGTTTCAATGGGGTGAAGAGTTTGTCGCGGAGAGTTTTATTTCCGCATTGTCCCCTGCAAAGATGGTAGTGGATACCGCGCTTAAACGGCTCGACGGTTCCATCGTCGCATACAGCAGTTGCGAGATGTGCGTGTTGGATCTTGCCACGGGTCGTATTCGCCGCACGTCAACGGTGGGTATAGACGATACTTTTGTTGCGGAACAGCCTCAATGCGAGATAACTTTCGACAAGATAGATGACAGCAATCTTCCGCAAGCGGATAGCGTAACCGTACGCTCTACCAACATCGATTACAGCCGTCATTGCAACAACGTCGAGTATATGCGCTTTATTTTCAATACTTATACGGTAGCCGAGTTGGACAAATTGTCGGTGCGTGAGATAGAAGTGTATTATGTCGCGCAATCCTACGAGAACGACGTCCTTACCGTGCATAAATCCGTATCCGCCGATTGCGATATCCTCGCCGTCAAGAAAAACGGCGCCACCGTCATCAAGTGTCGTATCGTTCATTAGAACGTCGTCCCGCCGCGTAATTCGCATAGCGGCACGCCCGAGCGCCCTGCGGCAAAATATTTTGTTTTTTGTTCGACGCGCCTTATTTTGCATATATGGGGTGCGTTTTTTGTGTGTAGCAATGCAGTTTATTGCAATAAATTGTTTCGGTAGTTGAATTTTTTAAGCACTTTTATCTTCCGCGACGTTGTCACTTCGGTGTAGCGTTCCGTTATGGATACGTTGCTGTGCCCGAGTATTTCCTGTACGCTTCGCAGATCGGAACCGTTTGCAAGCAGATTGGTGGCAAAAGTGTGGCGCAGGTAGTGGGGCGTGGCGTGCGTGTTTATATCGGCAATGCGTTTGTATTTATCGAATATATCTTCTATCCCGTGTATGGATATAGGGTCGTTGCTTCTGTTTACAAATACATACCCGTGAGACGGTTTTGTGCTGTTGCGCAACGTCAGCCAATTTTTGATATTGGATACCGTTTCCGCGCAGGACAGGTATATCAACCGTTCTTTTTTGCCTTTGCCGTGTATCAGCACTATCTTGCTTCGCAGGTCCACGTCCTCAACCGTCATAGCGGCGGCTTCGCCGATACGCATTCCCGTTGAACACAAAAGATCTATCAGCGCAAGGTCGCGCGTGGTTTGAAATATCGCAAAGGGCGTCGTCGCCTTGTCCTGCATTTTGTATATGGTTTGCAACAATTTTTTCACTTCGCGCACTGTGATCGTGCGTGGCAGTATCTTCTCCGATTTCAGATGAAATTCGTATTGCAGCATTGGGTTGGCGAGCTTATCGTTGCGATATATGTACTTAAAGTATTGGTGCAACGTCGCCAGATGCCGTTTGATTGTGCTTATCTTGTGATGAGTATCCAACATTTGCGACACATACGTCATTACGTTTCCGCCGCTTGTCTCTACATATTTTTCATAGGCGGTTATATCCTGCCTGTATGCGCATATCGTTTTGTCGCTCAGATTTTTGGATATTTTGCAATATGCAATAAATTCATTCATACCAACGTTTTCTTTCATAAAATTTTCCTCCTTTGCATTGGTAAGGAAATTTTACTAAAAAATTATGTTATATCTAAAAAAATTAAGCAAATAATTCAAATATTGAGCGAATATTACAACTATTTTTTCGCTTTATAATTATTGTGAGACATTACTCTGATATAAGTTTTCGGGTGTATTGCACGGAAAATTTTTATGAAAGAAATCGTTGCCCCAAAAAATTGCCGCAGCGTTTAACGGCAACCGTCCGTTGGAATTCTGATTGTTGAGATAGATCTTATTGCGTACGAGGGACGCGTCGCACGCGAGAACGAACTTTTTGAGCGTCGTCGCGCAGCGGAAGGGGAGAGGTGCATAGCGATGAACCGCATATTCGGGGTTGGCGTGTGATAGATGGGTCGTCTGCCGATAAGATTTTCGTCGATAGATAATTTTACGGAGTATGATTTAGGGGGCTGCCGCTTTTGCGGCAGCCCCCCCCCTCATCGATTTTGCGGATATTGACGCAGCAAATTATTTTTCGAGGATATCTGCTTTTTCGGCATGAGTCTCAGCGCCGCATTTTATGCACTTACCGTCATTGTCTTGCGTGTTTCCGCATTCATTGCAAACATATACCGTTGCCGTTGACATAGGCAATACCTCCTTTTCCGTTTTATATAAATACTCTCGGTTGCGGCAATAAATTAAGAAAATAAAATAAAAATATCAAAAATAGTTGCAAACGGCAGTCAAATCAAGTATAATAATAGGGCAATTTGCGGATGTGGCGAAATTGGCAGACGCGCATGATTCAGGTTCATGTGAGAAATCATGCAGGTTCAAGTCCTGTCATCCGCACCAAGTGTGAATAGCTTGAACTTCTTTTTCGTAAAAAGAACGTTCGGGCTATTTTGCTTTATGGAAGAATTTGATTCTTTCGGAGCATAGAAAAAGGCGGGCAGAACTTGATTGTTCTGCCCGTCCGCCGTTTTTTAGGTTTATGTTTTTCGGCTCAACCTCTCAAATCGTTTTCTACGATTACCTTAAAATTTATATACCGCCATACCTTGCGGTTTTACATATTCCCATATCTTTCCATGGGTATCCCGATACACTTTAATGGGACTCTTCGTTTTGATTTTTATTATTCAGTTGTCGTTGCGCCGTCCATTCGGCGTAATCTTTCTTTCCCTCTTCCGATGAAAGATAATCCCGCATAAAAGGGAGTAAAACCCTTGCCAAAGATTCTAACTGATAGTCGGGAATATCTAACGCCTCGGTTTGCTGTTGCTTTTTCTTCCTCGCCATTCTTTTAACCGATAATCTACCTCCTTATAGATTTATTAAGTTGTCAGAGCAGGGACAGGATGATGACGATTGTCTGCACGAGCAGAAGCGCGGGGGTAACCCAAAAGAGGAATTTGCGGAAGCCGCGCTCCGTTCTCAATTCCTCCCGCGTGGACTCCAAAAGTTTCTTGCTCTCCGCAAGTTCCTTTTCCGCTTCCTCGAATACGGCGGCAGACTGCGCCTGAACGGTTTTCCTTATCTCACTTTCCAAAGTAGTTACCGTTCTTCTTACCGCCTCGCTTGTCTCCGCCGCTATCCTTTGATTCAGACTGCGCGTTTCGCTTTGCAAGTTCTTCATCTCGCTTACGGCGTTCTTCACGCTGTCGCTCACTCTCTGCGCGTTCCAATCGCTCTCGCTCT
>CANQNJ010000048.1 GCA_947625185.1 uncultured Clostridia bacterium | reverse complement strand
CTTGGTCAACACCTCGTCGTCGCACGTCTTAACCAACACCAATTACGCAAGCGCAATCGGTGCCGTTGGCAGACGGCTCCTCCTCTCCCACACAATTTTCATAAACTCAAATTGTGTGGGTACCCGTAGTGCGAGCGGTACTGCTGACAGGTGGGTCGTCCTCTCCCACACAAGTTTCGTTCCTCAACTTGTGTGGGTCCCCATTTTGTGGCACTCTTTTCATTAGTTTTTATCTGTCACTCCCTTCTGCCGCCACAGGCGGCCCTATGCTGCGGACGTGCCTTAGAGATAGCACGTCCTTGCACTCATGGCGGGCAACTCCACACTGTGGAGATTGCCTATTTCGCCCTTCGTCCTTAGGCGCCTTCTGTTTATTTTATAATTCCTTTATTGTGGGCCGAAGGGACGGTTCGGGTTGAGAGTGCAAACTTGTTACCTTCGGACAAGGTAATTACAATGATAGAATGGACGTTTCAATCCACAGTAACCTATTTGCTCCCTTCGTACAGGTTGATAGGTAAATATACATTAATATTTTTTATACCGAGACCGACCCCTACACGAATCGTCCCTTCTGCCCCTTTGAGGGGCATAAGGGAAGGGGGACCGCGTTAGCGGTGGAAGGGATTGACAGGGTGAACAAAGTCGTGCTACCCAGCGACAGCTATGACGATGTGGAAGTGACTGACAACGGTAAAGTAGGGGGAAGGAAGTATGGTGCCAAAAAGTGTATATTTTATACATTTTTTGCCACCAAAAAGTGTATATTTTTATACACTTTTTCGTAGTTAAAAAATGTCGCTCGCATATCCTCTGCAAAAAGCTTCGCTACGGACTGCGTCCTCGTTGCAGATTGTTCTGTGTGCGAACACCCTCGCTTCGTCGCAGGTCGCCACTTGCAGACGGGATTTGCTGCGGCTCACGACTCCACAAATCCCTCTTTATTAATACCCACCCTGTCACTCCCTTCTGCCACCTTCGGTGGCCCTCCTTCCCTTAGGCACAATAGAATTTATTGCAAATTATAGTTTGTGCGTGCCGAAGGGACGGTTCATATTGTGAGTGCAAACTTGTTACCTTCAGACAAGGTAATTACAACGATAGAATGGACGTTTCAATCCACAGTAACCTATTTGCTCCCTTCGTACAGGTTGATAGGTAAATATACATTGATATTTTTTATACCGAGGCCGACCCCTACCGGACCGTCCCATCTGCCCCTATGAGGGGCATAAGGGAAGGGGGACCGCGTTAGCGGTGGAAGGGAGTGATAGGGTGGTTGCGGTAGATTAAGGGAAGGTTCAAGCTGGTTGGTTTCGGTATAGATGTGGCTTTTTTTATGACTTTTTTGCTGAATTTATCAAATCTTGTTGATATCTCCTATTTAATAGGGTATAATTTACTTCTAAAGGAGTTGATAGAAATTTTGAGCCGTCAACTAAATGGCGAAGATGTGTAAAGGGGTGATTGTTGTGAGTGTTTTTGATGAAATAAAGATAGGTTTACAGCAAGCGATCGACTACGAACAGGGCGTTTTGCAAGCCAAGTCAACCAAGTTGTCCGTTTTGCCGCCCGATTTATTTACCGCGCAGGAAATCAAAGCTATCCGCGCAGGTACAGGCTTGACTCAGGCGACATTTGCCAAGTTTATGGGTGTTTCCGTCAAGACGGTAGAAGCATGGGAGTCGGGGCGCAATCACCCCGAAGGTGCCGCGTGCCGTTTGTTGGCGATTACCAAGCAGTACCCGTCTTTTCCGCAAACATCGGGCATTGTTACACGCATTTGACCGTTTGTAACTTCAAATTATCGGGACCGCCGCAAGTGGACAAGATTCACCTGCGGCAGTCTTTGTTTTGACATCGTCGATTTTGTTGCAGGTTTTTGCCTTGGTATCGTCAAATTCGCTGCAAGTTTTGTCGAAACAATCGTCAAATTCGCTGCAACCCCTTGATTTTTTGCCGATTGAGGGTTTGCTTTTTAGTTACTTGCGTTATTGCATTTATCATCTTTTTGTGTTAAACTAAATTTATGCAAAAGTATTCTTCTCCCAATGACGTTACGGGACGTTTCGTCCAATTGTACGGCAGGCGCAATCTTGCCGAATTCAATCGTTATGGCGACGTGTTGGCTAACTTTCGTCGTTATTTCGGTTACGGGTCGGCGTATTTGTGCAGTTCTCCCGGGCGGGTGGAGCTTATCGGCAATCATCTCGATCACAACGGCGGCAAAGTAATTGCCTGTACCGTCAATCTTGATATCGTCGCGGCATTTCAACCGAATAACGGCAACGTGATACGCATAGCCGGCAAAAACCGCAGCACTTTGCGAGTGGACGTCAACGACGAGGCGCCCACGGGTCACAGCGCGGGTTTGGTCAAGGGCGTGGTGCGGTATCTTCGCGAACACGGTTTTGCCGTGGGCGGGTTTGACGCGTACACCGACTCGGTTATCCCCGCCGGTGCAGGAGTCAGCAGCAGCGCGGCGTTCGAGCTTGCTGTCGGCTCCGTTATATCCGCGCTTTTCAACGGCGGCTCTGTCCCGCAGGACGTACTTGCCCGAGCAGGTCAATTCGCCGAGAATATTTACTTCGGCAAGCCCTGCGGATTGCTCGACCAGAGCGTGATAGCAGTGGGCGGCGCCGTTTTGTTGGATTTCGCCGACGGATTGAGTTACGTCCGCCTCGACACGCGTCTCGACGGCTTGGCTCTTGTGCTTATTTCTACGGGTGCAAGTCACTCCCGTCTGTCCGATCTTTACGCCGCTATCCCCGCAGATATGCGTTCTGTCGCCGCATTTTTCGGCAGGGAGCGTCTTGCGGATGTGCCTCGACAACGGTTTTTTGCGGAATACGGCAACGTCGTGCAAACGGTGGGCGACCGCGCCGCTTTGCGCGCCAAGCATTTCTTTGAAGAGCTTGACCGCGTGGAGCAGATGCGCGATCTGCTTGCAAGTCCGTCAAACGGCGAGCATTCTTTCGCAGCCGTCGGCGGCAATGCCGATATCGCCCGAGGAACGTTTGTGCGCTCGGTCATCGATTTGATACAAGCCTCGGGCGACAGCAGTATGTTCCAACTCGGCAACTGCGCCGTCAACGAACAGGATACGGCTATCGCCGATATCGTCTCCTTTGCCCGCAATTTTTGTCCTTGCGGCGCGCGCGTCCACGGCGGCGGATTTGCGGGTACGGTGCTGTGCGTAGTACCTGCCGATCGCTTGTCCGACTTTGTCGTCGCGGCTGCCGCCAAGTACGGCGCCGACAATGTAATGCCGCTTCGCCTGCGCTCCTGCGGCACTACGGTGCTGTGAATTATTTGCGTTTCGACCAGGTGCGATGCGGGTGAAAGTGAGCTATTTAAGAAAAATTTTTCATTCAATCGAATTTCACTAAACAAAAATCTTAGTAAAAATAAAAAATGTTTAGCAATTCTAATCAAAACGTTTGACATTGTATAGTTGTTGCTATATACTGTTATCGTTGCCCCGGGCAAACAAATTTATTTTCGTATATGCAAGCGGTCGTGCTTGCGCCGTGAAATGCGGCAGTACAGTAAATAATGTTTGGTTGTCGATGAGGGCGATTTTTTTATACGGAGCGTCGAATATGATTGAAATCGGTCGAAAAATAAAACAATATCGATTGCAGTTGGATCTGACACAGGAAGAGCTTGCTCAACGCACGGAGCTGACCAAGGGTTACATTTCGCAGTTGGAGAACGACTTGTGTTCGCCGTCCATCGCCACCCTCGAAGATATACTTAACGTATTGGGCGTCACTTTGCAGGAATTTTTTGCCGAACCCAAGCGCGAGCAGGTGGTGTACACGCCCGAGGATTACTTCGTGTCGGATAACGGCAGCGGCACAAGCACTTGGCTGATACCCGATTCGCAGGTAAAGCAGATGGAGCCTATAATTCTCACGTTGAAAAGCGGCGAGCAAAGCTCCGAACGTTATCCCTTTGAGGGGGAAGAATTCGGCTATGTGTTGGAAGGACGGTTGGAACTTGTGGCGGGCGACGAGATATACGCAATAGACAAGGGACAGTCCTTTTCGCTGGCAGGGCGACGACAGCATACGCTGAGAAACAGCGGCGAAACGGAATGTAAGGTCTTGTGGGTAACTACCCCGTCAAACTTTTAGGAGGCAATTATGGACGACAAAATTATCGAAATCAAAAACGTCAGCAAAAGTTACAACGACAAGCCCGTCGTGAAGAAAATATCCCTCTCTATCCGCCGCGGAGAATTCGTTACGCTGCTCGGTCCTTCCGGTTGCGGCAAGACGACCACTCTCCGTATGATCGCGGGCTTCGAACAGCCCACCGAGGGGACGATACTCTTCAATGGCGAGGATATAACGTCGCTGCCCCCGCACAAGCGCAATATCAACACTGTTTTTCAGAAATACGCGCTGTTTCCGCATCTTAACGTGTTCGGCAATATCGCTTTCGGTTTGAAGATGAAACTTGTTCCGGACGGCGAACCAAGGGAGGACAAGCGCGGCAACAAGGTGCAGAAGATGCGCCGTCTCACCAAGGCGGAGATCGCCGACAAGGTCAACAACGCCCTTAAAATGGTAGACCTCGAAGACTACGGACACCGCGCGGTCAATTCTCTCAGCGGCGGACAGCAGCAGCGCGTAGCAATTGCCAGAGCGCTGGTCAACGAGCCGCAGGTTTTGCTTCTCGATGAGCCGCTCGGCGCGTTGGACCTCAAAATGCGCAAAGATATGCAGTTGGAGCTTATGCAGATGCACAAGCAGCTCGGCATAACCTTTGTATACGTCACGCACGATCAGGAAGAAGCGCTGACAATGTCCGATACCATTGTGGTTATGAAGGACGGCGAAATTCAACAGATAGGCACCCCCACCAAAGTGTATGACGAGCCGGCAAACGCCTTTGTAGCCGACTTTATCGGCGAGTCCAATATCTTGTCCGGCACTATGGTCAAGGATTTCTGCGTGGATATTTCCGGGCACAAATTCGAATGTGTGGACAAGGGCTTCAAATTCGACGAGCCGATTGACGTCATCGTGCGCCCCGAGGATATAAAGATTGTCCCGTTGGACGACAAGCAATGCCTTATCAACGCGGAAGTTCTCAGCTGCGTATTCAAGGGGGATCACTATCAGGTGACGGCGTTGACATACGGCGACGAACGCAACGAGATAATCATTCACGACAACGTAGAGGTCAATACGGGCGACACGATAGGTCTGTACATCAAGCCATTTGACTTCCATATTATGCACAAGTCGCGCCTTATCAACGAGTTGAAGGGGGAGATTTGGGAAGAAAACGTAGTGCAGTTCTGCGACGGCAAATTTCCTTGCGTCAGCACGCTTGAAGAGGGAACCAAGGTCCGCGTCAAGGTGGATTTCGACGACGTGGAATTGACCGACGACGAGGACGACGGCACGATAGGCGCCACGGTCATTTCTTCCATTTACAAGGGCAGTTATTGGCAGTACATCGTGCGTACGGACACATATTACGATTTCTTTGTGGATAACGATTACGAGTGGTCTATCGGAGACCGCGTCGGCATCAGGATCGCTCCCGACAAAATAATTATCGAGGAGGTAAAGGATGAAGAAGTTTAAGTTTCGTTTCTCTCGGAGAGCCTTTGCCTATCCGTATATGATATTTCTGTTGTTGTTTGTGGTGGTGCCGTTGGTGATCATTCTCATCAACGCCTTTCTCGACGACAACAGCAAGTTTACCTTCGCCAACTTTGCGGAGTTCTTTTCCGATGCGGGCGGCGGCTTGACCGTATTGGGCAATTCGTTGATAATCGGCTTGGTTACGACGTTGATATGTTTGGTTATAGGATACCCCTGCGCGTATTTTCTCGCCAAGTATCACGCGTCCAATCGCGTGTTTGTGTTGTTGTTCATATTGCCGATGTGGGTCAATTTCCTTATCCGCACCTTGTCCACCAAGGCGATATTTATGGCGCTTGACGTCAAGCTCGGTATGGGCACGGTGCTGTTCGGAATGGTGTACAACTATTTGCCGTATATGATATTGCCGCTGCATACTACGCTTGTAAGCATAGATCACAGCTACATAGAGGCGGCGGAGGATCTCGGCGCGGACAAGATGACGGTATTTTTGCGGACGATATTGCCCCTTTCCATGCCCGGCGTCGTCAGCGGTATCACGATGACCTTTATCCCCGCGATCAGCACTTTTGCCATTTCGGAAATACTTTCGAGCAGCAAAATTTTCCTTTTCGGCGACGCCATCAATATGCATTTCAGCAAAACCACCAACAGCTTCGGCGTGGGCAGCGTTATGAGTCTGGTGATGTTGGTACTTGTGATAGTCGCCAACGTTATCGTCAATCTGACAAGCAAGGACGAGGAGGTGAAGAGTACGCTATGACAGATCTTTTATCCCTTTCTCGGGCGGCTTACGGTTGGATAATAGCAGCAATGGTTTTGGTCATCGCGGCGGAGATATGCGTGATAGTTTGGCTGTTGTTGCGTCGGTTCGGAGTGCTGCCTCGGCAAAATCGTTCCGAACTTAAACGCTCCAAGCCGAGCAAGCGTCTGGCTCGTATCTTCGCCGACGGCTATCTCGGATTGGTGCTTGCCTGCCTGTACTTGCCGATATTCCTAATTATCGTGTTCAGTTTCAGTGGCGGCAGCCGTTTCACCTTCGACAACGGTTTCAATTTCGACAGCTACAAGGCGCTCTTCGACAGTGAACAAAGCGCGGGATTGCTCTCTGCGCTGAAATACACGGCGATACTTGCCGCTTCCGCAAGCGTCATATCCACTATATTGGGCGCGTTCTCTACCATAGGGATATATGCGCTCGGCAGACGTATGAAGAAGATCACCCTTACCGTCAATCAGCTGCCTATGATCAACAGCGAAGTGGTTATGGCTGTATCGTTGATGGTATTCTTTGCGGCGTTCAGCAAGATCTTTCCTCAGGGAATGACCCGATTGATAATTTCTCACGTCGCGTTCTGCACGCCGTACGTCGTTTTGTCCATATTGCCGCGGTTGCAGCGTATGGATCCCAATATGTACGAGGCGGCGTTGGATCTGGGCGCCAACCCCTTTACGGCAATGATCAAGGTGGTATTTCCGTATATTATGCCCGGCATCGTAAGCGGCTTTGCAATGGCGTTTACGTTGAGTCTGGACGACTTCATCATCACCCAATTCAACAAGGGCGATACGGGCATTGAGACATTGTCCACTTATATCTATGAGGACGCGCGCGTAAAGAGCCTCGAACCGTTCTGGTTTGCGGTGTTCAGCATATTCTTCGTGGTGATGTTCACCTTGCTGTTGGTTATGAACATCAAGCGCACGCAAAAGGAGGCAAAATGAAAAAAATAGTTTCTGCGCTTGCGATACTGTTGCTTGTCTGCCTCGTACTGACCACGCTTGCCTCCTGCAAGACGGAAGAAACGGACAGTCTCGTAATATACAATTGGGCGGACTACATCTTTGACGACAAACTGACCGATTTCAAAGAGTATTATCGCGACATCACCGGCAAGAATATAGACATAACTTACGTTACTTTCGACACAAACGAAACTATGCTTACCCGTCTTACCAAGGGGGACAGCAACGTGGACGTAGTGTGTCCGAGCGAGTACGCCATTCAGAAACTGATAGAGTTGGATATGCTCGTGCCTATGCATTACTTCGACGAGCAAGCCTATACCGAAGACTTTTCTTCCAACGTAAGGCTCGCTCCCGACGGCGACGAGGTATATTACATTCACAACAGCGGCAATGTAGAGCAGGGCATCATCGATAAGGTAAGCGACGCTTTCGGCTCTATCGAGATCACCGCCGAAGGAAGCAACCAACACAAGAAAGTGAGTATGGTGGACTATTTTGTGCCGTATATGTACGGGACGTTGGGCATTCTCTACAACAAATACGCCTTCAAGGAACTCGGCATTTACGACGAAGAGATACTTAACCGCGCCAATTGGGGGATACTTTTCAACGACGACGGACAAGGCGGTCTGCTCAGCGAAGGTCTGACGGGCAGCATACTGATGAAGGACAGCATACGCGACAGCTATGCCGCAACGGTATTTTACCTGTTGGAAAGCGGCAAGTTGGACGGTCTGAAAAACGACGACGGCGTGGCATACGCGGATATGTCCGTGGGCGACTTGATAAATGCCGTGGACGATCAATTGCTTGCGCTCGTCAAGGACGCTCTTACGGAACAGAAGACTCATCTGTTCGGGTACGAAGTGGATTTCGGCAAGGACGATCTTCTTACGGGCAACGCCATGGTGGACCTTGCTTGGAGCGGCGACGCAATGTACGCGGTGGAGGAGAGTTGGAACGATTCTCTCGGAGACGAGGGCGACTATGAACTGAGTTACTATGTTCCGCACAGTACGGGCAATATATGGTTTGACGGATGGGTCGTTCCCAAGACGCGCAATCCCGCGCACACCGACGCCATCAAGTTGTTTATCAATTACCTCAACCGCCCCGACGTGGCTGCCGCAAACCTGCTTGAAATAGGCTATTCGGCGTCCGTCAAGTCGGACGTTATCAAGTCGGACGAGGCGGCGCGCGCCGTGCTTGCCGAGGGTTATGCGGTGTATGCGCCCGAACTGTGGGACGCGGCGGACGAGGACGGCAATCCACTGTCGCAGGAAGATTGCGACTTTGCCGATTGGGAGGAGTTCGAACTGTATTTCTTCCATAACAGCTATCTTGACGAGGACGGCAATCTTGTCAGCTATGACGAGATCAGCAACAGCAATTGGCGCTATCCGTTTGAAAGCGCCGCTACAAACGCCGACAATTACCGCAATATCGACAGTCTCGGCGTTATGCGCGATTTCGGCACGAAGAACAAAGCGGTGGTGACCGCCTGGAATTACAGCCGTTCCGCGGGCGTCAACGCCCTGCCATTGCTCGGGTGGACGGCGCTTGCCGTGGCAGTGGCTGTGGGGGCTGTGTATCTCGTAATCTATATTAAGCGCGTCGTAAGGCAAAACGTAAAAATTCCGCAGAAAAACAAACCCGACGACAGCGGCTCAGAGCAGTAACCGCGCCCCTTTATATCGAAGCGCAATTTGAGCGCGCGGCGACTGCTTGCCGCGGATTTGCGCAATGAAGGGCAAATGTTTCGGAAAATGCGTTCAAACGAACAAAGCTCTCGGAAATATCCGAGGGCTTTTGTGTTGAACGGCGTCGTTCGACGTATTGTAGCGCTGCGGTTTAGAAATATAAATTCGCCTCTGCGCCGCAAGTTGCAAAGGGGCAAGCGGTTTATTTATGTCGCGCATCATATAAATTACGGCGTCATTGGTATGCCAACGGGGTAAAATATGTCGCCGCGCCCGAAACTTAATTCAATAAAGTTGTAAAATATGCCGTTTTGTGTTAAAATAATTCTATATAAAATTATGCCTATAATAGGCATATATCAAATAACCAAAGCTTTTATCTTTTGAGAGGGAACAATGAAAATATTACCGTGTCCTCAAAAGTCCGAAAATATAAGCGGAAGTTTTTGCGTTGACGGCAATGCAAAGATCTTTTGCGAGACGGAATTTACTGCCCAAGTGGAATATTTTGCCGACCTTGTATATGAAAGTTGCGGCTTTTTCTTGCAGTATACCGATGTGATAGACGACGCACAGTTCATTTTTGCCAAGGACGCGGCACTGCCGCAGGAAGGCTATGTGATAATGATCAGTCAGGGCGTGGCTACCGTAACAAGTTCTGCTGTCAGCGGCTGTTTTTACGCGGTGGAGAGCCTCAGACAGATATTCAATCTCGACGTCAAGCAGGAACGCATAACCTGCCCCGACGGTTACATAGAGGATAGTCCGCGTTTTGCTTACCGCGGTATTATGTTGGATATAGCGCGTCACTTTTTCGGATTGGATGTATTGAAACAGGTAGTCGAATTGATGTCGCAGATCAAGCTTAACAAACTGCATCTGCATTTGACGGACGATCAGGGCTTCCGCCTGCAAATAGACAAGTATCCGCTTCTGACCGAGATCGCAAGTCACCGTTACGGAAGCGAAGTGACCCGCGACGGCGAAAGTTTTATCGACGATACGCCTCACGGCGGATATCTTACCAAGGAGGACGTCCGCGAACTTGTCTCTTTTGCCTCCTCGCGCAACGTGGAGATCATCCCCGAGATAGATCTTCCGGGACACTTCGTGGCGGCGCTTGCCGCTTATCCGGAGCTGAGCTGTACGGGCGGCGTGACGGAAGTCAGGAGAAAGTGGTCCGCATCCAAGGATATACTGTGCGCCGGCAACGACGAGACGTACCGCTTCGTCAAGGATATTTTGGACGAAGTGTGCGAACTGTTTCCGTCGCAGTACGT